>CBRGOK010000102.1:0-9270 GCA_967798035.1 uncultured bacterium | reverse complement strand
TCCCGGGGGGAGAGCGGGCTCGTCCACTGCGTGAACCGGGGGGTCACCTCCCGGCTCGAGTTCGCGCGCGCGATCCTCGAGGCGGGCGGCCTCGATCCCTCCCTGGCGAGGCCGACGACGGAGGCGCGCCTCGGCCGCCCGGCGCCGCGCCCCACCTTCTCCGCTCTGGCGAACCTGCGGCTCGAGGCCGCGGGGATCCGCATGCGCCCCTGGCGGGAGGCGCTCCTCGAGCATCTCCGCGTCCGGGTCCCCGGAGGCGCGCGGTGACCTTCCGCCGCGTCCTCGTCACGGGCGGGTACGGCTTCATCGGGAGCCACTTCGTGCGGGCGCTCCTGCGGACGACCTCGGAGACGCAGGTGACGAACCTCGATCTCCTCACCTACTCGGCGAACCCGGAGAACCTCCGCGACCTCGAGAAGCACCCCCGCCACCGGCTCGTGAAGGGGGACGTCGCGGACCCGGAGGTCGCCGACCGCGTCTTCGGCGGGGGCGTCGACGCGGTCGTCCACTTCGCGGCGGAGAGCCACGTCGACCGCTCGATCCTCGACGCGACCCCCTTCATCCGGACGAACGTCCTCGGGACGCAGGCGCTCCTCGACGCGGCCGTCCGCCACGGCGTGAAGCGCTTCGTCCACGTCTCGACCGACGAGGTCTACGGCTCCCTCGGCCCGGAGGGGCGCTTCACGGAGGAGAGTCCCCTCGCCCCGAACTCCCCCTACGCCGCGAGCAAGGCGGGCTCCGACCTCCTCGTGCGCGCGGCGTGGAAGACCCACGGCCTCCACGCGACGATCACCCGCGCCTCGAACAACTTCGGGCCGAACCAGTTCCCCGAGAAGCTCCTCCCGCTCGCGATCACGAACGCGATCGACGGGAGGAAGACCCCGGTCTACGGGGACGGGGCCCAGGTCCGCGACTGGATCTACGTCGAGGACCACTGCGAGGCGCTCCTGGCGATCCTCGAGCGCGGAGAGGCCGGGGAGATCTACAACATCGGGGGGGGGAACGAGCGGGCGAACCTCCCCCTCCTGGAGGGGGTCCTCCGCCTCCTCGGGAAGGGGAAGGATCTCCTCGAGTTCGTCCCCGACCGCCCCGGCCACGATCGCCGCTACGCCCTCGACTCCTCTAAGATGCGGCGCACGCTGGGCTGGGCGCCCGACGTCCCCTTCGAGGAGCGGCTGGCGCAGACGGTCGGGTGGTACCGCGCGAACGAGGCGTGGTGGCGTCCCCTGAAGAAGAAGCGGGAGTACACGGAGCACGCGCGCGCCTGGTACGGGGCGAAGCTCGCCGCGCCGGGAGGCGCGCCGTGAGGCTCGCCGGGCTCCTCCTCCTCGCCTCCCTCGCCCCCCTGACCCCGGGGTGCTCCTCCCTCGAGGACAAGCGGGTCTTCCAGATCCTCAACCGCTCGGGGTTCGGGCACCACTACCAGGGGGACGCGACGGAGGAGAACTACGCCGCCGTCGGGGACCAGGTCCTCGTCACGGACCCCCTCAACGCCGAGTTCCTCACGAGCCCCCCCCAGCCGGTCGACATCGACGGGACGATCGAGATGCCGGAGATCGGCTCCGTCCACGTCGCCGGCCTGACGGAGGGGGAGATCGCCGCCCTCCTGACGGGCCTCTACCGTCCCTACTTCGACGACATGCGGATCTCCGTCCGGATCAAGACGCAGTCGAAGTGGTTCTTCGTCTTCGGCGAGGTCGCCAAGGAGGGGCGCCAACCGCTCGCGGCCGTGGGGTCGGGGGACGTCACCGTCCTCGAGGCGGCCATGCTCGCGGGCCCGAACAAGGTCACCTCGAACCTGAGCCGCGTGAAGCTCGTCCGCGGGGACCCGGTCGATCCCCTGATCGTGGTCGTCGACCTCGAGCGCCTCCTGCGGACGGGAGACACGACCTACAACATCCGCATCCGCGAGAACGACATCATCGTCGTCCCTCCGACCCTGATCGGCGCGCTCGGCAACGCCCTGACCCAGCTCGTCTACCCGGTGACCCAGGTCGTCGGCGCCCTCGTCGGCGTCCTCTCGGCCGTCACCTACTACCAGACCTACCTCATCAACCGGACCTTCTTCTGATGCCCCCCGGCAACGGCGGCCTCCCCGAGAACCAGATGCGCGAGTTCCTCGGCGTCCTCGGACGCCGGCGCGCCTGGTGGGTCGTCCCCACGATCGGGGGCGTCGTCGTCGGGATCGCCCTCGTCGCCCTCGTCCCGCGCAAGTATGTCGTCCACACGACGGTCGAGATCCTCTCCACCTACGCGGAGGAGCTCACCTCCCGCGGGAAGGAGACGAACGTCGACAAGGAGCTCGCGACCGTCCAGAACGATCTCCGCTCCCACTCCCGCGTCCGCAAGGTCCTCGAGGAGGACATGCCGAGCCCCGAGTTCGGGGTCCTCACCGAGACGGGAAAGCAGGCGAGGATCCAGGAGCTGATCCCCCGGATCGACGTCGGCATCCTCCCCAAGACGCGGCCGGGAGGGGAGGTCGTCTACGTCCACTTCCGGGACCACGACAAGTACTTCGCGACGGACTTCGCCAACAAGCTGCGGGACCGCTGGATGCGGGACACGAAGGACCGCGTCGTCGGGGAGATCAAGGGGGAGCTGCAGCGCGCGAACGACAAGCTCGCCGAGCGCGTGAAGGCCTACGAGCAGGCCGCCCGGAAGGTCCAGGACCACGTCCAGCGCCACTCCCTCTCCCCTCAGCTCGCCTCCGGCACGGGGATCGCCCCGCGCGATCCCGTCGAGGAGGAGGCCGGGGCGCTGCGGAAGTCCCTCGACTCGAAGGAGGACGACCTCGCCAAGGCCGAGCGCGACCTCGCCGTCGCCCGCCGGCAGCTGGCGGAGATGGAGCCCTGGCTCCTCGTCACGCCCGCCACGGCCCCGGCCCCGGCCGGACCGGCCTCCAACCCTCGCGTCGCCCAGATCTTCCGGCAGATCGCGGAGGGAGACGCGAAGGTCGCGAACCTCAAGCCGGCGCACGTCATGTACAAGCGCTGGCAGATGCAGAGGGCGCAGCTCGAGCGGGAGCTGAAGGAGATCGCCCCTGCCGCTTTGAAACCGGCCCCCGGGAAGGCCGGCCCGATCCGCCAGAGGAATCCCCGCTACGAGGAGAAGGACCTCGAGGTGAAGGGGCTCGAGACGAAGGTCGAGGGGCTGAAGGCCGACGTCGAAAAGTTCCGAGGGCTGGCGAAGGGGGCCGCCGAGCGGGCGGCGGGGCGCCCGGCCCTCTACCACACCTGCCAGATCCTCCAGGACGAGCGGGAGAGGGCGGAGCTGGCGCGCGCGAAGGCCGAGCAGGAGCAGCAGGCGAGCCGGGCGCTCTACGAGAAGCTCCGCGACACCGATCCCTTCGAGGTCACCCAGGCCGCCATCCCGCCGATCCGCCCGACGGAGCCCGACCCCCTCGCCCTCTTCGCCGTCTCCCTCCTCGTCGGGGGAGGGCTCGGCCTCGCCGCCGCCGCCCTGCGCGAGTACGGACGCACCTCCTACCGGACCCTCGAGGACGCCTCGCGCTCCCTCCCCGTGCCCGTCCTCGGGGCGGTCGCGTGGGTGCGGACGGAGATCGAGCGGCGGATGATCCGGCGCCGGAGGCTCGCGGCGACCTTCGCGACGTCGACGGCCGCCATCCTCCTGACGGCCCTCTTCGTCGCCTACTGGCAGAAGCCCGAGTTCCTCCCGAGCTCCGTGTCGACCTTCCTCGACTCGATCCGCCGCTCCCTGCGGTAGGGGGGAGGGAGGGGGAAGCGGGATGGGTCTGCGGGACGTCGTCGTCCTCGGGATCGTCTTCGGCTGCCTCCCCGCCGCCTTCCGCCGCCCCTACGTCGGTCTCCTCCTCTTCTCCTGGCTCGGCTACATGCGGGTCCAGGACCTCGCCTGGTCGATCGGGCACTGGCGGCTCTCCTTCCTCGTCGCCGCCGCCCTGTTCGGGGGGTTCTTCCTCTTCGAGTGGGGGAAGCGCCGGCTTTGGCTCCCGGACCCACGCTGCCGGCTCATGCTCCTCCTCCTCGGCATCGTCGGTCTCTCGGCCCTCCTCGTCGCCGGGATGGACGGCTTCATCTTCGGCCAGTACGTCCAGTTCGCGAAGATCCTCGCCGTCGCCCTGATCACGACGAGCCTCGTCGACTCGAGGGAGCGGATGCGGGGGCTCCTCCTCGTGATCGGCCTCTCCCTCGGCTTCTTCGGGCTGAAAGGAGGGCTCTTCGTGGTCCTCCGGGGCGGGGAGATCCTGCGGGGACCCGGGGGGTTCATCCAGGACAACAACGACTTCTCCCTCGCCCTCGTGATGGCGATCCCCCTCCTCGTCTACGGGGCGCTGGGGGAGAAGGACCGGCGCCTGAAGTGGCTGATGTGGGGGACCGCGGCGGGGTGCGTCGGGACGATCGCCCTCACCCACTCCCGCGGGGGCTTCCTCGCCCTCGCCGCCGCCGGCGCCGTCATGGTCTGGAACTCGAGGCAGCGGATGCTCGGGATCGCGTTCGGCCTCGTGGCGTGCCTCGTCCTCCTCTTCTCCCTCCCCCAGTCGGTCTGGGACCGCCTCTCCACGATCAAGGAGTACCAGCTCGACAGCTCTGCGATGGCGCGCCTGAAGGCCTGGGGGATCGCGTTCCGGATGATCAAGGACCAGCCGATCCTCGGCGTGGGCTTCTGGAACTTCCAGGTCGCCTACCCGCGGTACGACCCGGCGACGGCGCTCCTCGGCATCCAGGAGGGGAGGTCGATCGTCGCCCACAACTCCTACCTCCAGATCTGGGCCGAGTGCGGGACGATCGCGATCCTCACCTACCTCCTCCTCTTCGTCGTCTCGTTCTTCGACCTGCGGCGCCTGCGCCGCTACTCCGACGCGGGGCTCCTCCCTCCGTGGATCGGGCCGACGGCGCGCGCCTTCGAGGCGAGCCTCGCCGGCTTCATGGTCGGGGCGGTCTTCCTCAACCGGGCGCACTTCGACCTCGCCTACCACCTCGTCGGGGCGGCGGTCGCTCTCTCCGCGATCGCCCGCGCCGAGGGGGCCGCGCAGGGCGCCCGGGCCTCCGCGCCGCGGATCCCGGCGCTCGGCCTCCGCGCCGCCCCCGTCCGTCCCGTCTTCGGGGCGGCTCCGCCGAGGCCCCGGGGGAGCCCGACCTGGTGAGGGAGGGGAAGGCTCTCGTCGTCGAGCTCGCCTCGAGCCTCGCCTCCGGCGGGGTCGAGCGCGTCGTCGCCGAGCTCGCCCGGGGCCTCGACCGCCGCCGGTTCGAGACGGCTGTCGTGCTCTTTGATGGACTCGGACCCCTCGCGCAGGACCTCGAGTCGGCCGGCGTCCCGATGCGCCTCCTCCCGAGGAGGCCCGGGCTCGACGGGCGCTATCCCCTGCGGCTCGCCCGGGAGCTCAGGTCCCTCGGGGCGGCCTGCCTCCACGCCCACAACTCGACGGCCCTCTTCTACGGCGCGATCGCCGCGCGTCTCGCGGGGGTCCCCTGCGTCTACACGGAGCACGACCGCAGCCACCCCGATCGCCTCCGCGTGCGCCTCCTCCATCGCGCGCTCTCCCCCCTCCTCTCCCGGGCCGTCGCCGTCTCCGGGGCGCTCCGGGGCGCCCTCCTCCGGCACGAGGGGTTCGCCGAGAGCCGGCTGCGCGTCGTCCCGAACGGCGTCCCCTCCTGCGACCGGATCCCGCGCGCGCAGGCGCGGGCGGCTCTCGGGATCGAGAACGGCGAACGGAGCCTCCTCTGGGCGGGACACTTCACCGAGGTGAAGGACCCCGCCAACCTCCTCCTCGCCTTCGCCCGCGCCCGCGTCGGAGAGGCGCGCCTCTATTTGGCGGGGGAGGGGCCCCTGCGCGGGGAGGCGGAGGGGATCGCCCGCCGGGAGGGGATCGCCGACCGCGTCGTCTTCCTCGGGGTGCGCCGGGACCTGCGCGACCTCTACACCGCCTTCGACCTCTTCGTCCTCTCCTCCCGGAGCGAGGGGCTCCCTCTCTCGATCCTCGAGGCGATGTCGGCCGCCGTCCCGGTCGTCGCCACCGACGTCGGGGCCTGCTCGGAGGTGGTCGAGGGGAGCGGCTGCGGCCGGACGGTCCCGCCCGGGGACCCCGCCGCCCTCGGCGCCGCGATCCGCGCGACTTTGGAAGATCCCTCGGAGGCCGCGGCGATGGGGGAGCGGGGCCGGCTCGCGCACCGCGCGCGCTACTCTCTCGAGGCGATGCTGCGCGGCTACGAGGCGGTGTTCGAGGAGGCGCTCGCCTGATGTGCGGGATCGCCGGGTCCTTCGCGGTGCGGGGCGGCGCCCCCCTCCCCGAGGCGGGGCTGCGGGCGATGGTGGGGAGCCTGCGCCACCGCGGGCCCGACTCCGAGGGGATCCTCCTCGAGGGGCCCGCCGCGCTGGGGTACCGCCGACTCGCGATCCTCGACCTCGCCGGGGGGAACCAGCCGATCTTCAACGAGGACGGCTCGGTCGCCGTCTTCCAGAACGGGGAGATCTACAACTTCGCGGAGCTGCGCTCCGAGCTCGAGGGGAAGGGGCACGCGTTCAAGACGGCGTCGGACACGGAGGTGATCGCCCACCTCTACGAGGAGGAGGGGGAGGAGTTCCCCCGGCGGCTGCGCGGGATGTTCGCGGTCGCCCTGCTCGACCGCCCGCGCCGCCGCCTCCTCCTCGCGCGCGACCGGCTCGGCAAGAAGCCCCTCTACTACGCCGACCTCCCCGGCCTCTTCCTCTACGGCTCGGAGCTGAAGTCGCTCCTCGCCGTCCCCGCCTTCCCGCGGGCGCTCGACGAGACGGCGCTCCTCGACTACTTCACCTACCGCGCGGTCCCCTCGCCGAAGTCGATCTTCGCCGCCGCCCGCAAGCTCCCCCCGGGCCACCTCCTCGTCGTCGAGGAGCGGGGTCCCGGGGCGCCGCGGCCGTACTGGCGGCTCTCCTTCGCGGATCCCTTCGACGATCCTCCCGAGCGCCTCGCCGAGCGCCTCCGGGGGCTCCTCGAGGAGAGCGTCCGGCTCCGCCTCGTCTCGGACGTCCCGCTCGGCGCCTTCCTCTCGGGCGGGATCGACTCGGCCGCCGTCGTCGCGGCGATGGCCCGCAGCGGCGGGGAGGTCCAGACCTGCACGGTCGGGTTCGACGACCCCCGCCACGACGAGAGGGAGTCGGCCCGCGAGACGGCGGCGGCGCTCAAGACCTCCCACCGCGAGGAGGTCGTCCCCCTCGACCCCGCCGCCGCGCTCGAGCGGCTCCCGTTCCACTTCGACGAGCCCTTCTCCGACGCCTCGGCCGTGCCGACCTGGGCGGTCTCGGCCGTCGCCCGCCGGACGGTGACCGTCGCCCTCTCCGGGGACGGCGGGGACGAGAACTTCGCGGGCTACCGCCGCTACGTCTACGACCGGCTGGAGGGGCGCCTGCGCAAGGTCCTCCCGGCGCCCCTGCGGGCGTTCGTCGCCACCCTCGCCGCCGCCTATCCGAAGGGGGACTGGATGCCGCGCCCCCTGCGGGCGAAGACCCTCCTCCGCAACGTCGCGGACGACCCGCTGCGCGCCTACTTCCGCAGCGTCCGCGCGAACGATCCCGACGCCGTCCGCAGGCTCCTTGGCGGGGACCTGCGCGAGCGGCTGCGCGGCTACGACCCCTTCGTCCTCCTCGCGGACGTCCACGCGCAGGCCGACGCGCCCGATCCCCTCGGGAAGATCCTCCAGACCGACCTCGCCACCTACCTCCCCGACGACATCCTCGCGAAGGTCGACCGCGCGAGCATGGCGGTCTCCCTCGAGGTGCGCTGCCCGCTCCTCGATCACAAGTTCGTCGAGTTCGCCGCGCGCATCCCCTCGGCCTGGAAGATCCGGCACGGGCGGGGGAAGTGGATCTTGCGCCGGGCGGTCGAGGGTCTCGTCCCTCCGGGGGCGCTGCGGCGTCGCAAGCACGGCTTCGACGTGCCGCTGCGCTCCTGGACCCGCGGGGCGCTCCGAGGCGCGATCGAGGAGGCCCAGCGCGAGGCGCCCGCCGGCCTCTACGACCGCTCCGCGCTCGCCGCCGCCTGGAAGGGCCACCTCGCGGGGACCGCCGACCGCTCCGAGCTCTTCTGGGCGGTCCTCTTCCTCCACCGATGGCAGCGGGCCCACTCGATCCCGTTTCCCTAGCGTGCGCTTCACGACCTTCACCTCCCTCTTCCCGAACGCGGCGTTCCCGGCCCTCGGCGCCTTCGTCCGGGAGCGCCTGCGCGCGGTGCTGCGCCGCGGCGGCGGGGAGGCGAACGTCGTCGCGCCGGTCCCCTGGTTCCCGCCGATCTCCGGCCTCGGGAACTGGTCGAGGTGGGGCAGCGTCCCCACGGTCGAGAAGGACGGAGGGATCGACGTCCACCATCCGCGGTTCGCCCTCCTGCCGCGCGTCTCCGAGCGCTTCCACCCCCTCCTCCTCGAGGCGGGGGCCCGCCGGACGGTCCGCCGCGTGGCCCGCGGATCGGGCCTCCTCGACGCGCATGTCCTCTACCCCGACGGCGTCGCCGCGGTCCGGCTCGGGACGAGGCTCCGGCTCCCCGTCGTCGTCACCGCCCGGGGCTCGGACGTCAACCGGCTCCCCGAGATACCCTCGGGCGTCCAGAAGGTCCGCCGCTGCCTCGCCGGGGCCGCGGCCGTCGTGGCCGTCTCCGAGAGCCTGCGCCGACGGCTCGCCGCGCAGACCGGATTCCCGGAGGAGCGGGTCCTCGTCGTCCGCAACGGCGTCGACCGGGGCCGGTTCGCCCCTGGAGACCGGGTCCGGGCCCGCCGTCACCTCGGCCTCCCCGTGGAGGGGCGGATCCTCCTCGCCGCCGCCCGCCTCGCGCCGGGCAAGAGGTTCGACCTCCTCCTCGGGGCCCTCGCGCTCCTCCCGAGGTCCCTCCCCCGCCCGCTCCTCGTCTGCGTCGGCGACGGGCCCGACCGCCGCGGCCTCGAGCGTCGCTCCAAGGAGCTCGGCCTCGCCGGCGTCGTCCACTTCGCCGGTGAAAAGGCCCCCGAGGAGATGCCCGAGTGGTACCGGGCCGCCGACGCCTTCGTCCTCGCCTCCGACCGGGAGGGACACCCCAACGTCGTCCTCGAAGCGCTCGCGAGCGGGCTGCCGGTCGTCGCCTCCTCGGTCGGGGGGGTCCCGGAGACGATCGACCCGACGGTCGGGATCCTCGTCCCCGAGAACACGGCGGAGGCCTTCGCCCGGGCGATCGGCGAGGTCTACCGCGGGCGGTTCACCCCCTCGGCGATCGAGCGGCGCGCCGCGGAGTTCTCCTGGGACGCCGTCGGGGACCAGCTCGCCGCCCTCTTCGAGCGGGTCGCCGCGGAG
>CBRGOK010000101.1:0-9295 GCA_967798035.1 uncultured bacterium | reverse complement strand
AGGGGCCGTGGTCGAGGCTCGCGGTGTCGAGGCCGACCGCGCCGACCTTCCTCTCGACGAGCCGCCGCGCCGCCGCGTCCGAGAGGCCGGGGAAATGGAGGTCCGAGGCGTCCCCGGGGACGTCGGAGCCGAGGTAGCGCTTGCGGTCGGGCCAGCGGGCGCTCCACCCGGTCCGGACGAGGAGGATCGTCCCCTCCTCGATCCGGCCGTGTCGCCGCTCGAACGCCTCGAGGTCGGCCAGGCCGAGCCGATGGTCCCGGTCGGCGGCGCACGCCTCGCGAAGGTCGATTACGGCCGCGGGGCCGAGGAGCCGCTCGAGCGGCACGCGGTCGACGGTGTCCCCCCCCTCCGCGAAGTGGATCGGCGCGTCCATGTGCGTGCCGCAGTGTTCCGCGGAGGAGAAGTTGTTCGCGGCGTAGAAGAAGCCCGCCGGCGTGGGGCCGTAGGCGACCTTCTCGAGGACGAAGCCGCGCCCGGTCGGCCAGAAGACGGTCGACTCGTCGAGGGGATGGGTGAGGTCGACGAGCCGACCCCCGAACCCGGGCCCCGGAGCCCGGCAGGCGGCGAGGGTCGCGGCGAGGGCGGCGACCGCGACGGATCTGGACCGGGCCACCGCCCCCCCGCCGGCTCCCGCGGCCGGGAGCGCGCTCAGATGTGGAGCACGGTGTCCGTCTTCATGACGGAGACGCGCTTCACCCGCGTGAAGGGGACGAACTGGACGACGGGTTCCTCTTCCGCCCCGTCCTTCCCCGCGCGGCGCTTGAACACGGTCTGGATCTTGAGGAAGTCGTCCCCTGCGGCGAGGACCTTCCCCTTGTAGACCCCGGACGTGAGCTTTGCCCCGAGCGCCGACTCCTCGTAGGACTCGGGGTTCACGATCGTCACGGTCTTGCCAACGACCGCGGTCAGCACCTCGCGGAAGGCGCGGATCGCGGTCGCCGGCTTCGCCTCGGTCGTCTTGTCGGCAACCTGGGATTCCATCGATGTCTCTCTTGCGTCCGTCGGGGGGAGGGCAGGAATGAAGTCGCGCCCCGGACCCCGGAGCGCGCAGAAATTCTAGAGCACCGCGCGGGTCCGCGGAAGATGGGTGCTAGCGAGGGGCGACCTCGAGGGGGCCGAGCCCGCCGCGCCGCGCGGCGAGACGGCCGTCGAGCCGGGCGGAGAGGGAACGGCCGTCCCACTCGACGTCGACCGCCCTCCCCCGCCATGGCGCCCCGCGCAGCCGGAACCGGCGGAGTCCCGCCGGCCGGGGGTGGAGCCGCAGCCCTCCGCTCGGATGGGGGCGCAGGCCGACGACGACCCGGACGAGGAGGTCGTTCACCCAGGAGTTCTGGTGGTCGTCGATCCCCCGGTAGAGGGAGGGCGCCCCCGTATAGGGGTCGTAGTGCTCGAAGGAGTTGGGGCGCCCGTCCCGGAACATCATCCGGACGAAGCGGCGCACGAACGCCCCCGCTTTCGGCGCGAGGCGCGGATCGAGAGAGGCGGCACGGTCGAGCGCGACGGCCGCGTGGCTGGTGGCCACCGGCCAGACGCGGCCGCTCCAGGGGCGGTTCGTACGCTTCCCCTTCCAGCGGGAGCGGGGATCGAAGGCGGGGTCCCCGACGCTAGCGCTCGGGATCGGCCAGGGAGTCCCGAAGTCCCGCGGGTCGAAGAGGGCGCGGATCGCCCCGAGGTGCTCCCTCCCTGCGATCCCCCAGAGGAAGGGGTAGAAGCCGACCGCGCTCCTCGCGCGGGTGCGGCGTCCCGTCCGCGGATCGACGTCGAAGAAGAACTTCTCCTCCGGGTCCCACATCCGCTCCCGGATCGCCCGGGAGATGGCGGCGGCGAGGGTCGAGTACTTCCGCGCGGCGGGAAGATCCCGGAGCTCGACGGCGAAGATCGCGAGCGTCCGGTGGAGCCCGTGCATGTAGACGGCGGCGTCGATCCCCTTCAGGCGGAACGGCCCCGACCGGTCCGCCCGGGGGTCGACGGCGAGGGTCCGGCTCGAGTACTCCTGGCCGGTCTCCCCCTGGTTCAGGATGTCGAAGAGGCACGACCCCTCCCGGTCGCGGTCGCGCCTCCAGTGCTCCGCGTGCCGCTCGAGGAGCGGGTAGACCTCGCGGACGAAGGCGGCTCGCCGGTGGACGGTGTAGAGGAGGAGCGCGCACCCCCCGAGGTCGGCGAGGCAGGTCCTCCGGTACGGGAACGGATAGCCCTTCTCCGGGGGATCGTCGAGCGAGGTGTCGAGGAGGCGCATGTGGCCCGGGACCTCGCCCCGGCGTCCCATCGACTCGAGGATCCCGAGGAGGCTCCCCTCGGCGAGGGCGGGGTCGCGCATCCAGACGCACTCCCTCACCTGCGCCTGGACCGAGCCGGGGATGGCCGCCCGGAACTCCTCCGCCCCCTCGAAGACGCAGGGGCGCCGGAGGAATCCCGCGCCCGCGTCGACCGCGTGAAGGCGGAGCCCGGCCCACCGATGCCACCAGAAGCGCTCGAGGAGGGGATCGTCGCACTCGAAGGAGGGGACCCCCTGGAGGAACGAGGTCCAGGAATCTGTCGAGGCCTCGATCGCGCCGCGGGCGAGGAGGCGAGCCATCGGCGCCGGGGCGCGGCGCCGCTCGAGGCGCGGGGCCCGGACCAGGCGGAACCGAGCGCCGAAGGTGAGCGTGGCCTTCCCCCTCGCGGGGATCCGCGCCCTCCGCGCCAGCCCGACGTGGACCTGGCAGCGGTGGGCCGACTTCCATTCCCCGTCGTTCTCCCAGTCGTGGAGCAGGACCTCGCCCGAGAGGCGGCCGCGGGCGAGAGCCCCCTCGAAGGGGCTAGCCTCGAAGACCGGCGGGTCGGGGGAGCCCTGCGAGACCCCCGCGAAGCGCGACTGGAAGGGGGGGCTCGCCGCGAACTCGACGAGGAGGAGGGCGCGGCGCGCGACCTCGCTCGGCCGAGGCGGGCGAAGCTCGAGGCGCATCCTCGCCTCTGACCCGCGGAAGGCAGCGTCGAGGAAGGCGGCCCGCTCCTCGCGGGCGGCGGGTCCCTTCTCCTGCATCGACCAGAGGATCGCGGCGAGCCTCCGGGCGCGAGGGCGGAGGTTTCGCACCTCGAGGCGCGAGACGAGGAGGTCCTCGGGCAACACAGCGCGCTCCTCGACCACGCGGAGCCCCTCGGCCGCGAACTCCGTCCGCAGGCGGTCGGGCCTCCACTCCCGCCGGAGGAAGCGCAGGGGGATCGGCCGATCCCGCTCGTCGACGAGGAGGATCGTGAAGAGCCTGCGGATCGGCACGTCGGCGTAGTGGACCGGATCCCAGAAACCGGGGACCCGATCGGCGAGCGGGAACCTCGGCGCGTGCGCGGCGGCCCGCCCTCCCCCGAGCTGCCACTTGTCGGGCCGGCGGAGGATCTCGAGAGGGGAGCGCGCGGGGGACATGGGACGGCGCCGCGCTTATACCCGGGCCGCCACCGTTGACGGATCCCGGGGGTTCTCTACTCTCGTGTGGAGCGAGCCCGTTGCGACATGCGCGCCCCCCGCGCGATCCCCACCGCGAGCCTCGGAGCCCTCCTCCTCCTCTTCGGCGCCTCCGCGTCCGCCCAGGCTCCGGGGAGTTCCCTCCCTCCCGGCTTCCAGAAGACGACGCTCGCCGCGGGGCTCGCCGAGCCGACGGCGATCGCCTTCGCCCCGGACGGCCGCCTCCTCGTCGCCGAGCGCGCCGGGGCGATCCGGGTGATCGAGAACGGGGATCTCCTCCCCCAGCCCCTGATCCAGATCCAGGCGGACACGACCCAGGGGGAGCGGGGCCTGCTCGGTCTCGCCCTCGACCCGGACTTCGCGGCGAACGGGTGGCTCTACGCCTTCTACACGACGGGCGAGCCGCGCAGCCGCGTGGGGCGGTTCACGGTCGTCGGAAGCGCCGCGAGCCCCGCCTCGGAGTTCCTCGTCTGGCAGAACCCCGACCTCTGCGCCGTCTTCCACCAGGGGGGAGGGATCCGGTTCGGGCCCGACGGGAACCTCTACATCGGGACGGGCGACCAGTTCTTCACGCCGAACGCGCAGATCCTCTTCACCCAGCACGGCAAGATCCTCCGCCTCACGCCGACGGGCGCGATCCCGCCGGACAACCCCTTCGCCGGGATCGCCGGCGCGGAGGCTGCGATCTGGGCGTACGGACTGCGCAACCCCTTCCGGTTCTCCTTCGACTCCCTGACGGGGCAGATGTGGATCGGGGACGTCGGAGGGAACACGCCGACCTCCTGGGAGGAGATCGATGCCGGGGTCGCGGGAGCGAACTACGGCTGGCCGATCCAGGAGGGGGACGCGTGCTACATCCCCTCCTGCTCGGCGGCGACCTCCCCCGCCCACTCCTACCGCCACGACGACGGGGCGTACTCGGCGCTGAGCCAGGGATGCGTCATCGTCGGGCCGGTCTACCGCGGGGGCGCGTTCCCCCCGGAGTACGGGGGGAACCTCTTCGTCGCGGACTACGCGAACGGGTGGATCCGCCGCATCGTCCTCGGACCGGGGGGGAGCGTCGCCGCCGACCTGGTCTTCGAGGCGGCCCCCGACGCGGGGACGGTCGTCGACCTGGCCGTCGGGTCCGACGGCGCCCTCACGTACGTCACGAACGGGATCCCGTGGGTCGGCGCGACCGAGACCGGGACGGTCCAGCGGATCGCGTGGATCGGCGCGGGAAACCAGGCTCCGGTGGCCGTCGCGTCCGCGAGCCCGGCGCAGGGGCCCGCGCCGCTCGCCGTCCAGTTCAGCAGCGCGGGCTCCTCCGACCCCGACGCGGGCCCCTCCCCCCTCTCCTTCGTCTGGGACTTCGGGGACGGCACGACCTCTTGCGAGCCCGATCCGACCCACGTCTACCTGGAGGAGGGCCCCCACACGGCGAGCCTGACGGCGAGCGACTCCGCGGCGCAGGGGAGCGTCACCCTCCCGATCGCCGTGGGCTCGCCGCCGACGGCCGAGATCCTCGCTCCCCCGCCGGGGACGACCTACCGCGCAGGGGACCGCATCGACTTCCAGGGATCGGGCGAGGATCCGGAGACCGGGACCCTTCCCGCCTCCTCCCTGTCCTGGCAGGTCGTCCTGGTCCACGAGTCCCACGCGCACCCCTTCCTCGGACCGCTGCCCGGCGTGAGCGCAGGGGGCTTCACCGTCCCGGCGAGCGGCCATCCGCCGGGGGACTCCCACTTCGAGATCCGCCTGACCGCGAGCGACCCGAGCGGCCTCTCGGGAAGCGATGTCCGGACCCTCGTCCCGATCCCGACGACCCTCGTCTTCGACTCGGTTCCGAGCGGCGTCCCTTTCTTCCTCGACGGCCAGCCGGAGACGACGCCCCAGATTGTCGAGAGCCTCGCCGGGTTCGAGCACGAGGTCCGGGCTCCGGCGGTCGGGACGGTCGACGGGTCCCCCCTCGGCTTCGAGTGCTGGTCGGACGGAGGGGGGATCACGCACGCCCTGGTCGCGCCCGAGGGGGGGATGAACCTCACCGTCGGGTACGCCTCCGTCCCCACGCAGACCGCGACCTTCGCCGTGACCGGCCTCCTCCGGAACGCCGAGCACTCCCCCCTCTTCGGCCAGGAGCCCGCCGATCCCTCCAACCCGCTCGCGATCTGCTGGGGGAGGAACGCGGCCGGCCCCCTCCAGGCGGGCTTCGAGTTCCTCCTCCAGGTCCCGCACGGGGCCTTCGTCGCGGAGGCGCGCCTGCGGATGCTCGCAGCGTACGGACAGTTCCTGGGCCCGATCTCGACGATCCGCGCCTACGACGTCGGCGTCGCGCCCCCTTTCGATCCGGCCTCCGACACCCCCCTCGCCGAGTGGGCGCCGCTGACGGCGACCTCGGTCGGCTGGGCGCCGCCGATCTTCGAGCCGGGCGCCTTCCACGAGTCCCCCGACCTGAGCCCGCTCCTCCAGGCGGTCGTCGACCGCGACGACTGGGCCCCGGGCAACGCCTTCGGGCTCGTCCTCGACGGCTCGCCGACGGTCGGGGCCGGGTGGCGGTGCGTCACGAACTTCTACTCCATGGTCCCCCCGCTCCTCGAGGTGACCTGGGCCCTCCCTCCCCCGCCCGGAGGCGGCTGCACGTTCGCCTGCGGGTTCTCGACCTACGGACTCGGCGCGGCTCCCCCCCCCACCCTCGGGCTCCTCGGCACCGGCTCCCCGCGGGTCGGCGGAGCGGTCGTCCTGACGACGACCGGGATCCCGTCCTCCGGGACCTGGACCCTCATCTCCCTCGAGCCGGCCAGTCTCCCCCTCGCCGGCGGCCTCCTCCTCGTGAATCCCGGCCTCGCGCTCGCGGCACCGTTCCTCCCCTCCTCGGGAGGCGAGGCGAGCTGGACGGTCCCCGTCCCGCAGGACCCCGTCCTCGTCGGGCTCCCGCTCCACCTGCAGTCGGTCGCGCCCGACCCCGGCGCGAGCCAGGGGTTTGCGTTCTCCGCGGGGCTGCGCGCCATCCTCTGCCCGTAGGCGGCTCGAAAGGAACCCCGCCGACCCCGTATCCTCCGCGCCCCGTGATCCTGCGCGCGGAAGGCCTCCGGGTCACCTACGGGCCCGTCGTCGCCCTGGACGGCTTGGACCTCGCCGTGGAGGCGCGCACCTCCGCGCTCCTCGGCCCCAACGGCGCGGGGAAGTCCTCCTTCCTCCGGTCGGTCCTCGGCCTCGTGACGCCCGCCGCGGGGCGGATCGAGGTCCTCGGGACCGACGCCGCGAAGGATCCCCTCGAGGTCCGCCGCCGCGTCGGCTACATGCCCGAGCGCGACGCGATCATCCCCGCGTCGAACGCCGTCGCCGCCCTCACCTTCCTCGCGCGCGTCTCCGGCCTCTTTCCCCGCGACGCCCGCCGGCGGGCCCACGAGGCGCTCGACTTCGTCGGCATCGCCGAGCAGCGCTACCGTCTCCTCTCGACCCTCTCCCAGGGGACGCGCCAGCGCTTCCGGCTCGCGGCGGCGATCGTCCACGATCCCGAGCTCGTCCTCCTCGACGAGCCGACGAACGGCCTCGACCCCGCCGGCCGCCGCGAGATGCTCGGCCTCGTCGACAAGATCGCGGAGCTCGGCATCCACGTCCTCCTCTGCACCCACCTCCTCCACGACGTCGAGGCGACCTGCGAGGAGGTCGTCGTCATCGACCGGGGGAAGGTCCGCCTGTCGGGGAACCTCGAGAAGCTGAAGCTCACGAGCGGCGCGCGCACCTTCGCGGTGCGGGTCGCGGGGGACGAGGCGGGCTTCCGCCGGGAGGCGGCGGCACTCGGCCTCGCCCTCACCGATCGCGGGCGGGAGGGGATCCACGTCACGACGCCGGACGGGGCCGGGAGCTCCTCCGTCTTCCGCGCCGCAGCGGCGGGAGGGGCGGTCGTCTCGCGCCTCACGGAGGTGCGCCGTTCGCTCGAGGAGGTCTTCCTCGAGAGCCTGGGCGCGCCCGCCCCCACCGTCCCCCGCTAGCCGTGCCGGTCTACGACCTCACCTACAGGCGCGCGAACCTCCCCCGGAGGAAGGAAGGGGCGTTCGGCGCCGTCCTCCAGCAGTCGGTCCGGTACGGCTTCCGCAGCCGCTGGACGAAGGGGATCTTCATCGCCTGCTGGCTCCCGGCCCTCGTCTTCTGCTCGATGATCTACATCCGCAACGGCTTCGCCGGGAGGATGCAGGGGCGGGACGTCAACGCCTTCGTCCTCGGCCTGCGCGAGTACCACGTGTTCTTCCAGTTCGAGCAGATCTGGCTCCTCGTGCTCGCCTGCGCCGTCGGGGCGGGCCTCCTCGCCGACGACCGGAGGGCGAACGCGCTCGAGCTCCTCTTCGCGCGGCCGCTCGGGCGCCTCGAGTACCTCGCCGGGAAGTTCGGCGCCCTCGCCCTCATCCTCTTCGCGGTGACGGGGTTCCCGGCGATCGTCGTCTGGCTCTTCGACGTCCTCGTCGCCCCCGACTGGTCGCGCCTCCGGGAGACCTGGGACTGGCCGCTGCGCTTCCTCGCGTTCGGAGGGGTCCTCGCGACCGCGACCGCCTCGGTCGTCCTCGCCCTCTCCGCGATCGCGAGCCGCGGCCTGTACGCGGCCGTCTACTTCGCGGTCGTCTACCTCGTCTCGGTCCCCGTGAGCATGCTCTTCTCCCATCTCGCGGGGGAGCCGGCCCTGCGCGCCCTCGGCTTCCTGCAGGCGATCAACTCCGTGGGGAAGGAGCTGTTCGGCCTCTTCCACTCCCGGATGGACCCTCCCTTCGCCCCCTCCGTCGTGGTCCTCCTCGGCGCGGCCGCGGTGAGCGCCCTCGTCGCGTGGGTCCGGACGCGCCCCTCGGAGGTCGTCCGGTGACGGGACCTGCCGTGGCCGTCCGGGGGCTCTCGAAGTGGTACCGCGAGGTGATCGCCCTCTCCGACGTCTCCTTCGAGCTCGGCCCGGGGATCGCGGGCCTCCTCGGGCCCAACGGGGCCGGGAAGTCGACGCTGTTCCGGCTCCTGACCGGCCTCCTCCGACCGAACCTCGGGGAGGTCGCGCTCTTCGGGGAGGGTGTCGAGGGGAATCCGGCCCTCTTCCGGCGCGTCGGCTACTGCCCGGAGGCGGACGCCTTCTGGGAGGAGATGCGCACGATCGAATTCGTCCGGACCCTCGCCCGCATCCACGGCTACGGGGCGGCGGAGGCGGAGGAGCGCGCCGCCCGCGCCCTCGAGCGCGTGAGGCTCGCCGACCGCGCGAAGCGGAGGGTCGGCGGCCTCTCCCACGGGCAGCGGCAGCGGCTCAAGTTCGCGCAGGCGATCCTCCACGACCCCGACCTCCTCCTCCTCGACGAGCCGTTCAACGGGATGGACCCGCGCCTGCGCCGCGAGACGATGGAGCTCGTCCTCTCCCTCGCCGCGGAGGGGAAGACGGTCCTCGTCGCGAGCCACGTCCTCTACGAGGTCGAGGCGCTCACGGACCGGATCCTCCTCCTGCTGCGAGGACACCTGCGCGCGGAGGGCTCGATCGGGGAGATCCGCGACCTCCTCGACGAGGTGCCGCGCCGTCTCGTCGTCGCGACCCCCGACCCGCGGGGGCTCGCCGCTGCGGCCGCGCCCCTCGAGGGGGTCGTCGGCGTGCGCAAGGAGAAGGGGAAGGTCGCCCTCGAGACCGACCGGCCGGAGGAGGTGCTCCGCTGGATCACGGCGGCGGCCGCCTCGGGGGAGATCGCCGTCGAGGAGGTCTACGCGGCCGACGAGGATCTCGAGTCGATCTTCGATCTCCTCGTCCGGTGATCCCCCTCTTCCTCCTCTTCGTGCGCCGGCTCCTCTTCGCGAAGCGCACCGCCTTCTTCGCCGCCCTCGCATTCCTCCCCTGCGCCGGCGCCGCTCGCTTCCGCC
>CBRGOK010000100.1:0-9350 GCA_967798035.1 uncultured bacterium | reverse complement strand
GATCCCCGTCGCCGCCGCCGAGAGGAGCCCGACGGGGGAGAAGACGCTGAACCGGCCCCCGACCCCCGGCGGGACGGGGAGCGTCGCGTACCCCTCGCGCTTCGCGATCTCCCGCAGCGGCCCCGACTCGGGGTCGGTCGTGACGAGGAGGTGCTCGCCGTAGCGCGCACCGACCTTCTTCTCGAGGAGGTCGCGGACGAGGAGGAACTGGGCGAGGGTCTCGGCGGTCCCGCCCGACTTCGAGACGACGTTGTAGAAGGTCTCGCCCGGATCGCAGAGGTCGAGGATCTCCCCCACGTGGACGGGATCGACGTTGTCGAGGACGAAGAGCCGGGGGTGCCCGGGCGGAGGGGCGAGGTTCCAGTGCGGCCCCCGCAGCGCCGTGTGGAGCATCCGGTTCCCGAGAGCGGATCCGCCGATCCCGAGGAGGACGAAGTTGCGGAACCGCCCGCGGACCCTCTCCGCGACCTCGAGGACCTCGGCGACGGAGCGTTCCTGGTACGGGAGGTCGAGGTACGGATGGAGGCCGCCCCGCCGCTCCTCGGCGAGCCGGCCGAGCTCCGCCAGGGCGCGACCCTCGAAGGCGGAGACCTCCTTGGGCGTGAGCCCCTCCTCCCCGACCCGGGAAGAGGAGAAGCCACTGAAATCGAAGCGAAGGCGGGAGTCCACTCGGGGCGACGGCGGTGCCGGGATGGTCCGGAGCGCGCGAGCCCCGGTCAACGATCGATGAGTCCGCTACTCGTCCCGGCCCCGGCCGGCGCCGCCGAACCGGATGATCAGGTAGAGGAGCTGCAGGATCGATCCCACCGCCGCGGCCACGTACGTGAGCGCCGCCGCGTTCAGGACCTCCCGGACGCCGGCCT
The DNA here is from genome assembly GCA_967798035.1 of uncultured bacterium. Taxonomy (GTDB): domain Bacteria; phylum Planctomycetota; class UBA1135; order UBA1135; family JAKEFM01; genus JAKEFM01. The sequence goes on along the minus strand of CBRGOK010000100.1, from coordinate 8,487 downwards.
CCTCCTCGCGCGTCACGATCCCCTGCTTCGTCAAGAGCGCGACCGCCCTCCGGGAGGCGTCGAACTCGACGGGGAGCGTGATCAGCGTGAAGGCGACGACGCAGGAGTAGAGGGCGATCCCGGCCCAGACGAGCGCCCGTGTCGCGCCGGGGATGTGCGTCCAATTCGCGATCGCGGGTCCGAGGAAGGCGCCGAGCATGATCACGAGGATCGAGAACTGCGAGCCGACGCCGGCGAGGGGGACCCCCGCCGAGCGGACTGGGAGGGTACCGTCGGCCGCCGCGTGCGGGCGGGTGGGGCCCGCCTCGTGCGCGGCCACGCCGACGGCCGCGACAGACCGGCTGTCGTGGACCGGCTCCGAGAGTCGCAGGGTCCGGGTGCGCGGGTCGTAGTGGTCGGTGAGGTGGCCTGGGACCGGCTCCACCTTCACCCCCTCGAGCCCGCTCGAGCGAACGATCGCCCACGCCACATCGGCGCCGGAGATGGGTCGGCGGAGCGTGACCTGGGAGTACTTGGAGAAGGCGCGCTTCACCCTCGCCTGCGCCCAGAACGCGAGGAGGAGGGCGGGGATCGCGAAGAGGAGCTGGTACGGATCGAAGAACATGGTGCGGGCCGGCCTCCAGAACTGCCGCCAGATCGCTGCGCCCGGCGGCGGGGGTCTCCTTCTAGCGCCCCGGGAGCGGAAATAAAGGAATCCCGTCTAGACGATCGCCCGGACGACGAAGGCGATGATCCGATCCCGGTCGCGCGCGAGGAGTTCGCGGAACCGCACGCCCATCCGGCAGGAGCCGGCCTCGCCCGGGACCGCCTCGACCCAGACGAGCCTGCCGACCCCGCGGATCGCATCGCCCTTGTCCTCCGGGAGGGAGAAGTGGAAGGCGAGCGCGGAGCGCCCCTGGACGGCCCGGGCGAGGACATCCTCCTCCGGAAAGCGGGCGTGGATCAGGAGCCCGCCCGCCGAGAGGTTCTCCGTCACCCCTTCACGGGTGGGGCCGGAGGCCTGGCCGTCCTCGAGGAGGCGGAAGGAGACGGGAACCCGGGCGCTCACCCGGACGAACTCGCGCGCGTCGAAGGGGAAGGGGCCGTCCATGCGAGGGACCCCCCCCTATCGGAAGGCGCGGGGGAGGGCCTTCAGGAGAGGCCCGTGACCTCGCCGTCCGGCCCGACGTCGATGCGGCGGAAGGCGGGATCCGAGCCGAGGCCGGGCATCGTGAGGATCTCCCCGGCGAAGGCGGTGACGTAGCCCGCCCCGACGAACGGGCGGACCCCGACGACCGGGAAGTCGAACCCCTCCGGCCTCCCCTTGAGGTTCGGGTCGTGGGAGAGGGACCACTGGGTCTTCGCGATGCAGACCGGGAGCCGCCCCCACCCCCTCGCCTCGTAGCGGGCGAGGGTCTCCTCGACCCCGGCCCCGAAGACGACGCGCCCGGCGCCGTAGACGCGGCGCGCGAGGAGGACGATCTTCTCCCGGAGCGGGAGGTCGAGGGGATAGAGGTGGCGGAACCCGGGCGGAGCCTCGGCCGCGCGGACGACCGCCTCGGCGAGGGCGCGCCCCCCCTCCGAGCCCCGCGAGAAGACCTCGGAGATCTCCGCCGCCGCGGCCCCCGCCGCGAGCGCGCGGGCCCGGACGATCGCGATCTCCTCCTCCGCGTCGGTCGGGAAGCGGTTGATCGCGACCACGACGGGGAGGCCGTGGAGGCGGACGTTCTCGATCTGCTTCTCGAGGTTCCCGCACCCCGCCTCGACCGCGGCGGGATCGGGGAGCGCGAGGGTGGGGTCGAGCGGGCGGCCCGCGACGACGCGGATCTTCCCCGCGTGGACCTTGAGGGCGCGGACCGTCGCGACGAGGAGCGCCGCGTCGGGCCGGAACCCCCCCGCGCGGCACTTCAGGTTGAAGCACTTCTCCGCCCCCATGTCCGCGCCGAAGCCCGACTCCGTGACGACGAAGTCGGCGCAGCGCAGCGCGAGCCGGTCGGCCAGGACGGAGGAGTTCCCCGTCCCGACGTTCGCGAACGGCCCCGCGTGGACCAGGGCGAGGGTCCCCTCGCTCGTCTGCACCGCCGTCGGCCGGATCGCGTCCTTCAGGAGCGCGGCCATGGCGCCGGCCGCCTTCAGGTCCTCCGCGGTCACGGGCGCCCCGGCGGGCGTCTCGGCGACGACCATGCGACCGAGCCGGGCGCGGAGGTCGGCGCGGGAGTTCGTCTGCGCGAGGACCCCCATCGTCTCGGAGGCCGCCGTCGCCTCGAAGCCGGTCTCGCGGACGACCCCGCCGATCCCGAGGCCGATCCGGACGCGGCGCAGGGCCCGATCGTTCACGTCGAGGCACCGGCGCCAGAGGATCGCCTCCGGATCGATCCCGAGCGGATTGCCGTGGAAGAGGGAGGCGTCGATCGCCGCCGCGAGGAGGTTCGTCGCGGCCGCGACGGCGTGGGCGTCCCCCGTGGCGTGGAGGTTCAGCTCCTCCGCCGGGAAGAGCCGCGCGCGGCCTCCGCCGGCCCCTCCGCCCTTGAGGCCCATCGCGACGCCCGTCGAGGGCTGCCGCACGGTCGGGATCGCCCGGCGCCCGAGGGCGCAGAGCGCCATCGCGAGCCCGATCGTGTGGACCGTCTTCCCCTCGCCGAAGGGGGTGGGGGTGATCGAGGTGACGACGACGTACTTCCCCGACGGCCGCTCCGCGACGCGCTCGAGGGTCTCGAGGGAGACCTTCGCCATCCGGCCGCCGTAGAACTCGAGCTCGTCCCCTCGCAGGCCGAATCGGGCCGCGACCTCGGCGAGGGGGGAGGGGCCCGGCTTCCGGTAGGGAGGGGGCAAGGGATCGGTGGAATAGTGGCGCGGGCCACGCCTCCGCAAGGGCGCGCCTTGAGGGAGGCCGGGGGCCTATCTATAAGCGCTACCTCCATGGTGGCGCACGGGGAACCGCTCGTCCGGATCGGCGCGTTCGCGCGCCTCGCGGGAACGAACCTCCGGACGCTCCGCTACTACGAGGAGCTCGGCCTCCTGCGCTGCGCGAAGCGCAGCCGGGGAGGGTTCCGGTACTACGCGGAGGCCGAGCTGCGGCGCCTCGAGTCGGTCCGCCGGCTCCAGGGGATGGGGCTCGCGCTCTCGAAGATCCGCGAGATCCTCGACCTCCCGAAGCGCGGGGCGAGGGACCGGCCGGGGATGCTCCGGCGGACGGCCAGGTCCCTCGAGATGCAGCGAAAGCTCCTGGGCGAACAGATGGCGCGCCTCGGCGGGCAGTTGAGGGAGATCGAGTCGGCCCTGAAGCACGTGGCCACGTGCGGCTCCTGCCCGCTCCTCCCTCCCCTCGGCGACCCGTACTGTCACCCCTGCCGCCTGAACGGGAAGGCGCTCCCCGGGCCGTTCCGCGCCCTCCTCGACTAGCCCCCCGCGAGCCGGTAGATCCGGATCGCCGGCCCGGCCCGCGTGCAGGAGCGACCCGCCACGCCGAGACCGCTCCGCTCCTCGCGCGGGATCCGTCCGTCGGGGCTCCCGCCGGGATCGAAGGAGGCGAGGAGAGGCACAGTGGCGAGCTCCCGGGCGAAGGCGGCGTAGTCCAGCCCCCGCCTCGCCTCGAGGAGCGGATCGACGAAGCCGCTCCAGACGTAGACATCCGCCCCCCGCGAGGCGCGGGCGAACTCGACGAGGAGGCGCGGCTCGAGCCGGTGGGCGAGGTTCTTCCACTCGAACCGCGCGGGGTCCGCCGGCGGATAGGCGAAGTCGGGCAGGAGTTCGCCTCCCGGGACGTACACGGGGACCGCCGTGAGGACCCGCGTCCCCGCCGGCAGGTTCGCCTCCATCCACTCCATCGCGAGTCGGCGCGTGTCGGGAAGGCGAAGGGCGCGCACCCGGTCCGCCTCGCCGAGGAAGGCGGTCAAGAACGCGATCGCCGCGCAGGCCGCGAGCGCGAGGCGCGGGAGGAGGCGGGCCGGGAGCACGGAAGGGAGCGCCCGCGCGAGGCCGGCGCCCGCGAGCGCGCAGAGCGCGGGCACGAGGGGGAGGAGGTAGCGCGCGTAGAGGATCCGGTTCGCCCCGACGAGCCCGTAGTACGGGATCGCGAAGGCGAGGAGGACGAGGGTCCGGCGCCGCTCGTTCCTCCATCCCCAGGCGAGGCCGATCGCCGCGGCGCCGACGAGGAGGGGGGAGCCGAGCGCCCAGGGGATCGTCCGCGCCGCGTGGTAGATCCATCCTCGGGGCTCCCCCTCGAACCCGAGCCACTCCCAGCCGGTCGACTCCGCGTGGCGCCCGAGCCAGTCGAGGTAGGGACGCGGGTGAAGGAAGAGCGAGGGGGCCGAGAGAAAGCCACCGGCGAGGAAACCGAGGCCGGCGAGCGCGACCGGCACTCCGACCTCCCGGACCGACCTCGGGCGCCGCAGGAGGCTCGCGGCGATCGGTGCGAGGAGGGCGAGCGCGCCGAGGTACTTCGTCGAGAAGGCGGCGCCCGCGAGCGCGCCCGAGGCGAGGCAGGCGGCGCGGGCGCCCGAGTCGAGGTAGGCGAGGGCGAGGAGGACGGAACCCGCCGCGGCGAGGGCGTGGGGCGCATCCGTCAGGGCGTAGCGCGAGGCGGCGCACGCGAGCGGCGAGATCGCCACGCCGAGGGCGGCGAGCAGCCCGGCGGCGTGTCCCGCGAGCCTCTTCCCGATCGCCCCGGCGAGCGCCACGAGGCCGACGCCGCACGCGAGCGACACCGCGCGCGTCAGGAAGTGGAGCGGGCCGGGCTCGCGGCGGTACCACCCGCGGGCGAAGTCCTCCTGCACCTCCCCGAGGGAGGGGTGGACGCCGAGGGCGAGCCCGGCGCGCAGGGCCCCGCGCAGCAGGGAGTAGATCGCCGGGGGCCAGTTCGCCGCCGGAGGGACGGACTCCCCGGTCGACTCGAGGAGGATCGCGGTCGCGACCGCCTGGCTCTCGTCGGCGACGGGGAAGGCGCGGAGCCCAGCGCCCCGGAGCGCGAGAGCGAGGGCGAGGATCCCGGCGAGGAAAAGGCGGAAGCGGGGGGCGGTCAACGCGGACCGGGGAGGCCGCGGATCCTAGTCCGCGGCCTCCCCCTTCGCCCCTCCCAGATCGCGCTTTTTCCCCTCCGGCCCTATCCGGGAAGGACCGTCAGCGCGAGAAAGTTCGTCGCGAGGATCGGGAATCCTATCTGAACGTTCTGGAGGTTGACTACCCCCCCGAGGAGCGCCGGCGAGTTCGGCACGACGAGAGTGGTCGAGAGATTGCCGCTCGGATCCGCCGCGCCCGCCGTCCCGAGGATGTCCGGGGGGACGTAGAGGAAGCAGACGCCCGGAGGAATGGGGAGCCCGAGGAGGACGAAGTCGATCCCCGGCAGGGTGAACGGGCTCATCACGAAGAGGACGAGCCCGCCCGGGACGAGCCCCCCGATGCGCCAGGTGAAGGGGAGCCCGATCCTCGGGGGATCGTCCGCCCAGGCGCTCGGCGCGGCCCCCCCGCCGGAGTTGCACGAGGTCCCCTGCTGGAGGGTGAGGAGGTAGTCCTCGACCTCGCCGAAATTGGCCGACGCCCCCGCGGCGTGATGGCCCCCCTCGATGGAGCCCGTCCGCGAGATCTTGACCCGCGTCGCGACCCGGCCCGGGGCCCCCGCCGGGACGGCGAGGGGGCCGAGCGTGAAGACGGTCCCGGTCGGGCCGACGCCGATCGGGGCGATCTCGCTCGCCGTCGACTCGCCGGCGTCGTCCCAGTCCCCGTCGTTGTTGAAGTCGAACCACGCGCGGACGATGTCGAGGCTCGATCCGCCGGGGTTCGTGCCGCGGACGAGGAGGGTCGCGTTCGCCCCCGGTCGCAGGCCGTCGAGGCGGACGATCCCGTCGTCGTCCGCTCCCTCGTCGTTCCACGCCGCGTCCCCGGCCGTCGGGAACCCGACCGGCGCGTTCGCGTCGCCGTCGACCGCGCTCCCGAGCCGCTCGTTGAGGACGTTCCTCGTCGCGGCCGGCGGATAGGGGATCGGCGCGTCCCCCGCGTCGGCGCCGGGGCTCGGGGCGGCGGGCGCGACGTTCGCGCCTCCCGACCCGGCGAGGAGGTGGTCCTCGCACTCCCCGAAGGAGGCGACCGCGAGGATCGAGCCGACGCCGGCCGCGTTGCGGGAGAGCCTCGCCCGGACGGCGGGCGAGGGGCCTCCCGTCGCGCTGTAGGTGAAGGGGCCGAAGGTGAAGTTGACGGGGGCCGCGCCGACCGAGGCCGACTGCGATGGGAGGACGTCGTTGAAGCCCGACCAGCCGAGGTCGGTCGAGCTCCGGCGGACCCAGAGCCGGACGAAGTCGGTCTGCGTCGAGGTGGGGCTCACGGCGGAGACGACGATCTGGGCGGTCGCGCTCCCCGGGAAGAGGTTCGAGGACGAGACGATCCCGTCGTCCCCGGCGTCTCCGAACCACGCCGGCGTGCGGGTCGCCGCCTCCGCGGTGACCGTGGCGCCGAGGCGCTCGGCGAGCGGCCCGGTGTGGCGGGCGACGAACCCGCCGGGCGCGTCGCCGAAGTCGTCGGGCGCGCCGAGGTCCGGGACGCAGCCGACCGTCAGGGTGAAGGTCCCCTGCGCCGTCGCCCCGACGGCCGCCACCCGCACGAGGTAGGCCGTCCCCGCGGTGGCGCTGAAGGTCGCGCTCGAGAGGGTCGTCGAGCAGTTGTTGTCGGCGCAGGCGAGCTCGTTCCCCCCGCAGGCGTCATACGCCGTAACGAGGGTGTCCGTGAGCGTGGTCGTGCCACCGAGGGTGTCGCACGACGCGACGGTCACCGCCCCCGAGCACGTGGCGACGTAGGAGTACCAGAGGTCCCGGAACCCGGGCGAGCCGGCCGCGTTGCAGGAGGCGCTGGTCGCGCTCGAGGTCGCGGCGGTGTTGTCGAAGGGGCCGTTCAGCCCGTTCGAGATCGCCACCGGCGCCGCGCAGTTGTCGTTCACCGGGGGCGGTGAGCAGTTGACGTCGATCGCGAACGGACCGGTCAGCGCGCAGGTCCCCGCCCCGCCCACGCGGACGAGGTAGGTCGACCCCGAGGTCGTCGCGATGGAGACCTGGGGATCGGTCCCGGTCGGCCCGCACGCGTCGTTGTTGCACCCGAGGAGGTTCAGCCCTCCGCAGGCGCCGGAGTAGACCGCGAGGAGGGCGTCGTGGGGGCTCGTCGTCGAGCCGCACATCGAGAAGGTCGTGGCGCCCGTGCAGCTCGCCGTGTACGAGTACCACACGTCCGCGCCGCCCAGCGCGCACGAGAAGGGGGGATCGCCCGGGTTCGTCGTGGCCCCGGCGCTGTCGAGCCCCGGATTCGGACCGTCGACGATCGGGAGGGCCCCCGCGCAGTCGTCGTTCGCGGGCGGGGCCGGAGGCACCGAGCACTGGATCGCGAGCGTGAAGTTCCCCACGTCCCCGACGCCGAGGCCGTACCCCCCCACCCGGAGCAGGAAGGTCTGGCCCGACTGGACGCAGTAGACGCTCACCTGCGAGCCGGTCGCGGCCGCGGCGCAGTAGTCGTCGCTGCACCCGACGGAGGTGAGGGCCCCGCAGGTCCCCGTGTAGATGTTGAGCATCGCGTCGTAGTCCCACGTGCCGCCGTACGCCGAGCACATGGAGAAGACGAGGGTGCCCGAGCAGCTCGCCGTGTACGTGTACCAGATGTCCGTCCCTCCGTCGCTGCAGGCGAAGGGGGGATCGGCCGGGTCGGTCGTCGCGTTGGCGTTCGTGAAGGGGCCATTGGGCCCGTCGACCATCGGGATCGCGCTCACACAGGCGTCGTTCGGGGGCACCTGGGCGAGGCCCGGGCCCGCGAGAAGGAGAGCGAGAAGGACGCCGCATGAGGAGGCGAGAGGGACGATCCGTGACCAGGGGGTGCGCATCTTTCCTTCCACGTCAGCCCGGCGCGCCGGGGGGATCGAGGCCACGGGCCGGGCGCCGAGGGGCCGGCCAATGGCGAGAGGGGAGGCGGCCGGACGATCTCCGTGCGCGTCCGCCACTTCCCATCTCCGTCAGGGGACCCGGATCGCACCGATCCGAAAGGAGGGAGAGCTCCCGCGAGGGGAGTTCATCACCCCGGAGGGCTCGGTCCAGGGGGCTCCGAGGGTAAGCCTACCCCCGCACCCGTGGCAAGGGGCCGGAGCCGGCCCGTCGCGCGGCTAGCGGAAATCCCTTTTCCAGCGCTCGAGGACGTCGGGCCCCTTCGCCCGCCTCTCCTCCAGATGGCGGAACCACTCCTCCCCCAGCTCCGTGAACTCGAGGTAGTTCCCGTCCGGATCGCGCAGCGCCGCCATCCGGCAGAAGCCCTCGTCCCGGGGCGGATAGAGGGGCTCGACACCGAGCGCCTGGGGCATCGAAAGCCCATTCCAGGTTCGGCGGAAGGTGCGACCCTCCCGGACCGCGAGGAATCCTCCCCCGGGGGCGCCTCCGGGCGGGGGAGAGCTGGCATGATGCTCCTCTTCCTCGCCTCGAGTGGACCTGCCCCCGCTCACCGCCTCCTTCCTCCTCGCGCTTCTTCCCGCCAACTCCGACCCGCCGG
>CBRGOK010000099.1:0-9377 GCA_967798035.1 uncultured bacterium | reverse complement strand
CGTGAAGAAGCTCTCCTTCTTCGGCAGCCCGCGGGCGAGCCGCCTCCACGAGCCGCCACCATCCTCGCTGCGCCAGACCGCGGGCGCGCCGCCCGGACAGGTGCGCGTCATCGGCTCGAGCGGCACGACGTAGACCGTGTCGGGGTCGTGCGGGTGCACGACGATCGGGAACCCGAAGTCGGACGGCAGTCCCTTCGCGATGGATCTCCAGGTGCGGCCGTGGTCGTCGCTCCTGAGCACGCCGATGTCCGGCCGCCGACCCCCGGGCCCGTCCCATTCGGCCCAGCCCCCGTGGTTCTGCAGGTAGAAACGGCCGGGCGCGTCCTTGTGCCCCGCGATCTTGTGGACGCACTGGCCGAACTCGGGGAAGGGGTCGGGCATGAAGCCGGCGCCGATCCCCTGGTTGGACGCCCGGAAGCTCGCGCCGCCGTCCTCGCTCACGTAGTGCCCGCCGGTCGAGATCCCGACGTGCACCCGGTTCCCGACCCGCAGGATCGTGTGGAGGCACAGCCCGCCGTTCCCCGGCTGCCACTGCCGCGCGTGCGCGTGGTTGCTAATGCCGGGGACCATCTCCCAGGAATCGCCGCCGTCTCCGCTCCGGAAGAGCGCGGCCGGCTCGACGCCGCACCAGAGGTCCTTCGTGTCGTTCCCCGCCTCGAGCGACCAGATGTTGATCAGGGCGCGCCCGTCTTCCTTCGGGAAGGCGGGGGCCGACTTCGTTTCCGCGAACTTCTTCCCGAGGTCGGTCGAGACGAGGACCTTCATCCCGAAGAAGGCGTTGCAGCTCGAGGCGTAGATGCGCGGCTTGCCGCGCGCGTCGATCAGGGTCGTGTAGATGGCCACCCCGGATCCGAAGGGCCCGCGCAGCTTGAAGCCGCGCCGGGTCTTCGGCGCCTCGGCGACGAAGAGCCCCTTCTTGGTTCCGATGGAGAGAAGGACGCGCTCGGGCATGGTCAGCCTCCGGAAACGGCGGTCAGGATCGAGACGACGTCCCCCGGCGCGAGCGCCGTGTCGAGCCCCTGGCGGTCGCGCACGTGGGCGGTGTTCACGAACAGGGCGACATGGCGGCGCACGGTCCCCGTCTCGTCGCAGATGCTGCGGTGGAGCGAAGGGTGGCTCCGCTCGAGCGTCTCGAGGACGGCGCGGACGTTCGCGGCCGAGAGCGAGAGCTCCGAGGCGCCTTCGCAGCAGGCGCGCAGCGGGGGGGGGACCAATACCTTGACGGTCGTGGCGCGGACCATGGCGGGTCGAGGCGCGGGGGTCGGAGGATACGCGCGCGCGAGCGGTTCGTTCCAGTCGGCTCGGGAGCGTGGGCGAGGATCCCTCGAGACTCGACGCCTCCGCGCGGCACACCCCGGAAGGGGCCTGGTACGCCCGCCCGGAGTCGAACCGGGGACCTCCGGTTTAGGAAACCAGCGCTCTATCCTTCTGAGCTACGGGCGCGAACTTCCCGGGCGACCATAGGCGGCGCGCCGCGAGCGGTCAACGCCCGCGCCCACACGCGGGGACTCGGGGCTTCCGGGAGGAGGCGGTCCGGAGAAAACGACCCTCAAGCCGCCCGCCTCCCGCGTTCGAACATCGAGCACGTGAAAGAGCGCGCCCGGCTCGCCGACCTCGCGACGCTCGTCCTCCTGGCCGATCTCGCGCGGCAGAGCGCCGGGGCCGACCTGGACGAGGTGGGGCTCGCGCGCGGCTTCTGGGCCCTGCGCCGCCACCTCCCCGACGCCGCCGACCTGCTCGTCTCGATCGGCGCGGGCCGGTTCACGCGGGGGGCGTTCCACGCCCGCCGGATGGCGCTGCGGAAGACCGGGCTCTTCCTGGGACGGCTCGCCCGGTGGCTCGCGCCCGAACCGCCGGGCCCTCACCTGCGGACGATGGCGGCGGCCGTGGGGATCCGGACCCTCCGGAGCGTGATGGCCCCGAGCCGAGAAGCGACGCCGAAGCCGCATCGGAAGCGGCGCGCCCCCGCCCGGCGCCCGCGGCGCAAGCCCTAGGGTCGCCGCTCCGGCCGGGGGGGGAGGATGGAATCCTCTCCCGGGTTCACGGCCGCACGACCATGAGCTGGATCCCGGGGGGGAGATACTTCGTCACGCGCTCGAGGACGTCTCCCTTGAAGAGCTTCCAGAGCTTCGATCGCTTCGAGGTGCCGACCATCAGGAACTCGATGCCGAGGCTCGCCGCCGACTCGAGGATGAGGTCCTCGGGGACGTCCGTGCACCCGTAGAGGGGGAGGACGGTGACCTTCTTCTCGGCGCCCATCCGCTCGGCCTCGGCGAAGACCCCGGACGCCTCGGGGGCCTCTTCGGGCGTCAGCGGTCGCGCCGCGGGGTCCCGGATCGAGATCGCGAGCTCGCGGACGAACAGGACGTAGAGCGCCGCGCCCCGGCGGGCGGCCTCGGCGAGCGCTGCGGGGATCAGGCCGGAGCCGCGCGTCGCCACCATCATCCGCGGCGTCCCCTCCGGGACGACGATCGCGGCGGCGGGGACGAACGGGACGGGCGCCGCGGGGACGGCGGCGGGGACCTTCCCCCGGCGCGCGAACCAGCGGAGGGTCATGCCGCTCGTCAGGACCGAGGCGGCGAAGAGGAGGGCGTTCGACTTCTCGACGGCCACCGTCACCTCGATGGCGCACATCACGACCGCGAGGACCCCGATCGCGGCCCTCTCGCCGCGGCCGATCGCGAGCCCCTTCCCGAAGACGCAGGTCCCGAGGTTGATCGTGATCGCGCCGACGACGCCGATCGCGTAGAGCGCGGCGAGGGAGGTGAGGTCGTCCTCGAAGACGAGGACGAGCATCGGGACGGCGGTCGCGACGAGGATCGGGATCCGGGGGACGCCGAAGCGGTTCAGGTGCGCGAACGGCTTCGGCACCTCCCCGTCGCGGGCGAGGAGGTATTGGATGCTCACGAGGTCGACGATCGCGGTGTTCGCCGCGGAGAGGAGGAGGATCCCGAAGACGAAGCCGGCCGTCCCGGCGAAGGTCGGTCCCACGAACCGCTCCGCGAGAACGCGGAGCATGTCCTCCTTGTGCTCCTCGGGGTGGAGGCCCGGGATCGCGTTCATCGCGAGACCGAAGACGAGGTTCAGCGCAACGACTTCGATGGCGACGGGCCAGATCGCGCGCTTGCTCGTCCGCGCGACGGGAGGGGACATGATCCCGGTCATGTTGGCGACCGCCTCGACCCCCGAGAGGGCGAGGACGATGTCGACGAAGTGGCGCCAGTTCGGGAAGAAGGGCCCGCGCGGCGGCTCGAGCCGCGCCTCGCCGAGGTGCGGGAGCACCCCGATCGCGAGGACGAGGTTCAGGGCGATGGCGGCCAGCGCGATCGCGAGGGCGAGGAGGCCGACGCGGCGAGGGCCGAAGAAGTTGAGGACCCCGATGCACGCGAGGCTGAGGACCGCCCCCTTCGCCGCGGCCGCGCCGTCGAGCCCGAAGTAGTGCCAGGCGTCGAGGGCGGAGAGGGAGGCCGTCACGACGTAGTCCGCCCCGAGGAGGAGCGCGCCGACGACCGCGAGGTTCTTCGAGACCCGTTTCGCGGCGGAGTAGACCCCCCCGCCGTCCGGGTAGAGGCGGCAGATGACGGTGTAGGCCCACCCGACGGCGAGGACGAGGGCGCCCATCGCCAGGAGGAAGTAGAAGGAGGAGTGCCGCGTGAAGGAGAAGGCGAGCCCGAGGACGTAGAGCCGCGAGGTCCCCCAGTCCCCGTAGAGGAGGGGGCCCGCGTGGAACCACCGGACGTCGCGCGGGCGTTCCAGGGAGCCGGTCATGGAAGGGAGCGGAGCGGAAAGGGCGGGAGTCTAGCGAGACCCGAGCGGGCGCCCGGACGCGCGCGAGCGCCGCCGCGGGAACTCCGGGTTAACCGTTCCGAGTTGGACGGGTTGCGCGCGGGGCACCCTCTTTGCGGGAAGCCGACTGGCAGGCCGCCGGGACCCTCCGCTAGAAGGGGGCGATGCCCTCCGCCGCAAACCCGCCGCTCGCGCTCGACACCCTCCGGGCCCTCCCGAAGGTCGTCCTCCACGACCACCTCGACGGTGCGCTGCGCCCTCGGACCCTCGTCGAGCTCGCGCGCGAGACCGGCTACCGCGACCTCCCGACGAACGACCCCGACGCCCTCGGCGCCTGGTTCCGGCGGCCCGAGAGCCGCGGGAGCCTCCGGGAGTTCCTGAAGGGCTTCGTCCACACGATCGGGGTGATGCAGACGCCCGAGGCGATCGAGCGGGTCGCCTACGAGCACCTCGAGGACTGCGCGAAGGAGGGGACCGTCTACGTCGAGTCCCGCTTCGCCCCCTGCTTCCTGACGCAGCGGGGGCTCACGCTCGGAGACGCCACGCGGGCGGCGCTGCGCGGCTTCCAGCGCGCGAGCGCGGAGTTCCGCATCGGGTTCGGGGCGATCCTGTGCGGCCTGCGCGACCGGGCCGACACCCTCGAGACGGCCGAGCTCGCCGTCGACCTCCGTGACCAGGGGGTCGTCGGGTTCGACCTCGCCGGCGAGGAGGCGGGGTTCCCGCCCAAGCGCCACCTCGAGGCCTTCCAGTTCGTCCAGCGGGCGAACTTCTCCAACACGATCCACGCCGGGGAGGCCTTCGGCCTCGAGAGCATCTGGCAGGCGCTCCAGTACTGCGGCGCCCACCGGATCGGCCACGGCATCCGCCTCGCCGACGACATCGCGGTCGCCGAGGGGAGGATCGTCAAGCTCGGCCGCCTCGCCCAGTACGTCCTCGACAAGCGGATCCCGCTCGAGGTCTGCCTGACGAGCAACGTCGTCACCGGGGCGGTCCCCTCCCTCGACCGGCACCCCTTCCCCCTGTTCTTCCGCGCGCACTTCCGCGTGACCCTGAATCCCGACGACCGGCTGATGTGCGACACTACGATGACGAAGGAGCTCGACCTCGCGGTGCGGACCTACGGCCTCACCTTCGACGACGTCGAGAAGCTGACGATCAACGCGATGAAGAGCGCCTTCATCCCCTACGACGAGCGCTGCCGGTACATCTTCGACGTGCTGAAGCCCGGCTTCGCGCGGGTCCGGGACGAGTCGCGCCCGCGGGGGTAGCGGGGCCCCCGGCGATCCCCTCGCATTCCCGCGGCGGCGCGGGGCGCTACGATGGCCCTGCCCCCGCAGCCCCTGGAGGCGCCAAGGAATGGTCGAGCACCTTGACCTCGTCACGCTCGAGCGCGCGCCCACGCGCGAGGCGGCGACCGTGATCCTCGAATTGCTGCGCGACGAGGGGATCCCGGCCTTCGCCCGAGTCACGTTCCCTCAGGACGACTACCTCCTCGACCAGTGGTGGCAGGTCCTCCACGTGGTCGAGATCCAGGTCCCGCGCGACCGCCTCGACGAAGCGCGGACGGTCCTCCAGGCGGCGAGAGAGGCGGGCCGCGATCTCTCGGAGTAGAGGCCGGCGCGGGGCGGGGGACGAGGGAGGGCACGCCGCGCCGGCCCGGCGTCGTCAGAGCGCCTTCAAGGCATCGAGGACGCGCTCCGCCGTCCCCCGGTCGATCGCCTCCGCCGCGCGGCCGACCCCTTCGCTGATCGAGGGGACCGTCCCCGCGGTGTACTGCAGGAGGGCGGCGCAGAGAACGGTCGCGTCGCGCGCGGGGCCCTGCTCGCCGAGGAGAAGCGCGCGCACGGCCGAGGCCGCCGCCCTCGGTCCGGGGGACGCGGCCTCCGGCTCGCGCGAGGCACGGACACCGTAGTCCTCGGGATCGACGACGAGCGTGGTCAGGGAGTCGCCGTCGATCTCGAGCCCCTTCGTGGGAGCGATCAGGCTCGGCACGACCGAGCCCTCGGGAGCCTGGAGGAGGATCCCCCGGCGGTGGCCCAGCCCGCGCAGGACGTCGGCCGCGACGCCGAGGACGGGCCCCGCCGCCGCCCCGACGAGGACCGGGCTCTCCCCGATCGCGAGGAGCTTCTCGACCGTGTGGAGGGCGGTCCGCACCTCGACGTCCTCGCGCAGCGGATCGAGGCGGCGCATCCCGGGGAGGACCTTCGCCGCCGAGAGGACGGCGAGTCCGGGGCCCTCGAGCATCCGCTCCGCCCGTCCGACCTCCTCGGTGAACCCGACGCCGAGCTCCCGGAAGACGTCGGCCGCCGAGACGCCCTCCCCGTCGAGGGGCGCGGGATCTCCGACGAAGAAGACCCGGGCCCCGCAGGCGGCCGCGACGATCGCGCCCGACGCCTCGAGGGGAAGGGCCTTCTCGCGCCCCGCGAGCGGCGTCCCCACGCTGACGAGGGAATCCACCCCGCCCGGAGCGGGGAGATTCGCCTCCGCGCGCGCCGCCCGCGTGAACCCGATCAGTTCGTCGACCGTCTCCCCCTTCCAGCGGAGGGCGACGAGGAACGCGGCGACCTGGGCGGCCGGCGCCCGGCCGGAGAGGACGATCCGGAAGGCCCGCTCGGCCTCCTCCGCCGAAAGGTTTCGGGCCGTCCGCCGGCCCGAAGCGACGATGCGGAGGAAGGGCCGGAGCGGCACCTAGCCCGTGCGGCCCGCGGGGCGAGGAAAGGGAGCGCGGGGATCGGTCGCGGCCCCCATGATCCCCACGTCCCGGTCCCTCCCGGATTCCTCCGTACCTACGGGCGTCCCGCCCATCGGCCCGCAGCCCGGCATGCCTCCGGGCGAGCACTCGCCCATGTCACCCGTGGAAAGGCCGGGTGACGGCATCGGGGTGGCGCAGGGCTCGCAGGTCTCCACGGCGGCGGGGGCCCGACGGATCACGCTCGAGCTCTTGGCGGCGGCGCGGCGGACCGTCTTCCGGCGCGCGGAGCGCGTGGCTTTCCGCGTGGTCTTCCGCGTGGTCTTGCGACGGGTGCTCCGCTTCGTGCGGCGCGCCGTCGCCCGCTTCGCGCGCTTCGCCCTCTTCTTCTTTTTCATGTCGTTTCCTTCTGTTCGTCCACTCTCGGCGCTTGGGGAGCGGACCGCCGATCCCCGCGGACAGGCATGCTCCGGAGGAAGCGGTCTCGACGCAAGATTCCCCTTCGGCGGAATTCGAGGGAGCTCGCCACAGTCCTAAGGCGTTATATGAATGCATGTTGCGTCATCGCCCCGGGCCTGGATCCCGCTCCCCGGGGACCTCGCCGACGAGGCGCGGGATTCTCCCCAGCGGCAGCTCAGGCCGGCGTCTGCGACGGGACGCGTTCGACGAGGGCCGCGATCCGCTCGCGCACGACGGCGACGACCGCGCTCCAGGCCCTGTCCTCGAGGATGCTCTTCCGCGCCGTGACCGCGCGGGCGCGCAGCGCCGCCCGGTCCGAGCAGAGGGCGCGGAGCTTGCGCGCGAGCGCACCGGCCTCGGGCTCGAGGACCCAGGCCGGCGACAGGGGATCGACCTGCGGGGAACCCCGGCGGTCGGCCGGGATCGTGAAGGCGCCGAGGCGCTCGAACTCGCTCGGGTGCGTCGGATCCGACGGGAGGAGCACGGCGCGGCCGGCCGCCATCGCCTCGGCCGCGGAGCACGAGACTCGCTCGTCGCGGTAGGGGAGGACGAGGAGGTCGCAGGCCGCGTAGAGCCGGGCCCGGTCGGCCGGGCGCGGAGAGGGCTCGAGCAGGATGACGTCCGGCGCCCCGGGCGTGTCCTGGAGCGTCGCCAGCCGCGTGGTCGCCGCGTCGCTCGTCGCGCCGTCGCTCGGAGAGATGAGGAGCGCCACGTCGTCCTGCTCCGTGAAGCCCGCCGCGTAGGCGGTCAGCAGGATGTCGAATCCGCCGGACCGGTCGGTCGGCCCGACGAAGAGGAGCCGCATCGACCGCGTCGTCGGGACGGGGGCGGGCTCGACGTGCGGTCCGAACGCGTTGGCGTCGATCGGCACGGGGAGGACGAAGACGCGGGTCGCCGGGAACCCCTTCGCGACGAGCCGGTCCCGCACCGAGGTCCAGGGGGTCCAGACCTCGTCGGCCGCGACGAGCTCGGCGAGCGAGCAGGCGCCCGCCACGGCGACCGTGGCGGCCCCCTCGAAGGTCGTGGGGCTCGCGGCCTCTCCCGTCACCCGGACGTCGGGAGGACCCCCGAGGGAGGCGTATTCGGCCGGCGCGCACGCGACCCGGTACCCCTGCCCGACGACCCGCGACGCGAGCGGAAGGCCGAAGGGCTCCAGCGATCCGCAGAAGCGTCCCTCCCAGGCGACGCGGACGATCCGCTCGACCGAGAGGATCCCGGCGGGCGCCGGGACCGCGTCGGCCGCGGGCGTGGACTCGGAGGGGGCCCGTCGCGCGGCCCGGGCCGGGACGAGGGCCGCCCGCAGCCGTCGTCCGACCTGATCGAGGGAGTGGGAGGCGAAGACCTCCGCGCGCGCCCTGCGTCCCGCCTCCTCGCCGGAGCCCCGGTTCTCGACGAGATTGCGCATCGTCTCGGCCAGGTGGAAGCCGATCGGCTCCGCCCACCGGTGGCCCTTCAGCGCGGGCTCGAGGGCGACGGTCTCCCCTTCGACCGGGACGACGGCGCAGTCGATCAGGAAGGCGTTGCGGTCGTGGAGGAAGTCGAGGGGCGCCCCGAACCGGGTGGCGACGACCGGCAGGCCGAGGGCCGCGGCCTCGAGCACCTCCCGCCCCAGCCCGTCGCCGCGCCACACCTGGACGAAGGCGTCGGCCTCCGCCAGGACCGCGCGCCGCCGACGCGGGTCGGTCCCCGCCTCGACGCGGATCCTCGGCCTCCCCTCGGAATCGACGAGGTCCCCGGCGACCGCGCGGACCCTCTCCCGCAGCCCGGCCACATCGCGCGCGGCCGCCCCTCGCGCCACCAGGAGGAGCCGGACCGTCGCCTCCCCGCGGAACTCCCGGAGGAACATGTCGAGGAGGAGCTCCGTCGCGCTGCGCGTCGTGCCGTCCGTCGTGGCCGCGAAGAGGAAGCCCCCGTCGGCGGGGCGCGAGCGGGGGGCGGAGCGCCGCGGGAACTCGCGCGGGTCGAGCTGGGTGGGCACCACGCGCAGGCGCTCGAGGTCCACGCCCGAGCGCGCGAACGTCTCGACGTTGAAGGTCGAGGGGACCCACACCTCGTCCATCCGGTTGCACCGCGCGGCCCAGACGGGGGGGAGGCGGTCGGTGTCGAAGTGGGCCCGACCGAGATTGCGTTCGGCCCCCTCCGCGAGGAAGAACCAGGGAGCGGGGGCGCGGGCGATCTGCACGAGGGCGCCCCCGCGCAGCTCCCCGGGTTCCTCGGTCAGGCCCGCCGGCCCCTCGGCGCCGCGTATGCGCAGGGTCACCCCGCGCGCGGGGAACCCCGCCCGGCGAAGCGCCCGCAGGAGGCTGCGCGCGTCGTCGGCGGCGGGCTCCTCGGGGCCCGCCGCGCTCGCGAGGAGGACGGCGAGACGGGAAACGGCTTCGGCCACGATGGACCCGGGGTGGAGGGAAAGATCGGAACGGCGAGCGCCTCGACGGGAGGGGGG
>CBRGOK010000098.1:0-9386 GCA_967798035.1 uncultured bacterium | reverse complement strand
CCACCCCTCTAGTCCCTTCAGCCGTCCGTCGCGTGGTCGACGAGCAGCTGGCGAATCCTCAGCTCGCTCGAACTCGATGGGGACGGCGTCCCCGACCTCGTGCTCGGCTCTCCCTACGCTGCTCCCGCGGGGATACCCGGAGCCGGCGGCGTCGCCGTGGTTTCCGGTGCATCCGCCGCCACGCTCCAGAGCTGGGCGGGTCAGGGACCGTTTCATCGGCTCGGATGGTCCGGCGCGACAGTGGGAGACCTCGACGGAGATGGCCTTCAGGATCTGCTCGTTGGGGCTCCGAGCTTCGCGGACATCGACTTCCTCAATCAGACCGGCCTGTCCTACGCGCTCGTGCTGTCCGCGGCTACCGGGAACGTATTGACCACTCTCTACCCGGCGAGCCCGGCATGCGCGACCTGCATGAACACGCGATTCGGATGGTCCGTGAGCGGAGGGGGAGACCTCGATGGGGACGGAACGCCTGACCTGGTGATCGGTGAGTCTGCGGGGCCCTTCCCGGGTCCTGGCTTGGCTGTGCATTCCGGGGCGTCGTGGGCCACGCTCTACGAAACTTTCCTTTCGGATGGCTGGACCGTGCGCCTCCTCGGCGATGTCGATGGCGACGGGTTCGACGACTATCTCGGCTGTGACATCTACTCCTGCGCCCTGATCGGCGGTTCCCTGAGCTGCGGACGAGCGATGGTGTACTCGGGGAGCGACGGGGGCTTGATCTTCACCCTCCGGCGCCAAGCCTCCGTTGCGTTCGGAGCGGATGCGTCAGCGCCCGGCGACGTGGACGGGGACGACATCCCCGATGTCCTCGTCGGCGACAACCAGTATCCGCCGGGAAGCGGCATCAGTCTCGGCAGGATCACCATGTTCTCTCTCGCGCCCACCGGCACCGCCGTGTTCGGAACGGGCTGTGCGGGACCAGCGCCAGGAGTTCCCAGGATCGGCGTCCGGAACGGGCCGACGCCCGGTGGAACGACGACGATTCACGTTTCGAAGGCAGCGCCGGGGGTCGGGGCTCTCCTGCTCCTCGGGCTCTCCAATACCCAGGCCGGGACGACCCCTCTCCCGTTCGAACTCGGCGGTCTCGCGATGTCGGGATGCTTCCTGCGGACATCCGCGGATTTCGTCTACTCCCAGTTCACGCAGGCTGGATACCCAGCACCAGGGCGGGCGAGCGTTGCCTTTCCGATTCCGTCCTCCACGAGTCTCGTCGGGAGTGTCTTCTTTGCCCAGTGGTTCGTTGGCGGTAGCGCCGTGAGCCCGATCCCTGGCTCGATGACGAGGGCCGTCCAGCTGACGATCTTGTAGGCAGTTCGTCCCGGACGGCGCCTACCCGAGCCCCTCGAGGTTCCGGCGCAGGATCGCGAGCTCGCCGTCGAGGTCGCCGGCGCGACGGCGCTCCCCCTCGACGACCTCCGGCTCCGCCTCCGAGACGAAACGCGGGTTCGCGAGGCGCGCGCGGACCTGCGCGATCCCCTGCTCGACCTTCTCGATCTTCTTGCGGAGCACCGCCACTTGGCCGGCGAGGTCGACGTGGCCTTTCAGGGGGACGAAGACCTCGATCGTCCCGACGACCCCCACGCCGGACTGCGGCGGGCGCTCCGCCCGGGCGCGGACCTCGAGGGGATCGACGTAGCCGAGCGCGCGGACGAGCTCCCCCTCCCGCTCGAGGACGGCGCGCTCGACCGGGCCGGGGGCCGAGACGAGCGCCTGGAGGGGCTCCCGCTCGCCGATCCCGTGGAGATGGCGGATCGAGCGGAGGGCGCGGACGAGGGACTGGACGAGGGCCATCTCCGCCTCGGCCTTCTCGTCGTGGCGCTCGGGCTGTCGCGAGGGCCAGGCGGCGACGAGGAGAGCCTTCGCGCCGTTCGACGAGCCCGAGGCCTTGAGGGAGGTCCAGATCTCCTCCGTCAGGTAGGGCGCGAAGGGGTGGAGCAGCCGGAGCGTCGCGTCGAGGGTCTCCGCGAGGATGCGGCGGGCGACGTCGCGGTCGGGGCCGGGGGTGGAGAGCCGGCGCTTCGCGAACTCGATGTACCAGTCGCAGAAGTCGTCCCAGGTGAAGGCGTAGAGCGCCTCGGCCGCGTCGTGGAAGCGGACCTCCTCGAGCGCCTTCGTCACGGTCTCGACGGTGGAAGCGAGGCGGCTCGTGATCCACCGGTCCTCGAGGCGCGCCGGGGGCGCGGCGAGGAGGGGCGGAGCCCCCTCGAGGTTGAGGAGCACGAAGCGCGCGGCGTTCCAGACCTTGTTGCAGAAGAACTGGCCGCGCTTGAACTTGTCGGGCGAGAGGCGGACGTCCTGCCCCTCCCGCGAGAGGGTGACGAGGGAGAAGCGGACGGCGTCGGCGCCGTACTTCTGGATCATCTCGAGCGGGTCGATCCCGTTGCCGAGCGACTTCGACATCCTCCGCCCCTGCGCGTCGAGGACGGTCCCGTGGATGTTCACGTGGCGGAAGGGGACCTCGCCGAGGAACTCGAGACCCGCCATCACCATCCGCGCGACCCAGAAGTAGAGGATGCCGCGGTCGGTCGAGAGGAGGTCGGTCGGGTAGAAGGTCGCGAGGTCCGCCGTCTCCTCCGGCCAGCCGAAGGTCGAGAAGGGCCAGAGCCAGGAGGAGCACCAGGTGTCGAGGACGTCCTCCTCCTGCTTCCACTCCCCTCCCCCGCACTTCGCGCAGGGGCGCGTCGGGGGATCGACGGAGGCGATGTAGACGCCGCAGCCCGCCGCCTGGCAGCGGTAGACCGGGATTCGGTGCCCCCACCAGAGCTGCCGGGAGACGCACCAGTCCCGGACGTTCTCCAGCCAGTCGAGGTAGATCCGCTCCCAGCGGGCGGGGTGGAAGGCGATCTTGCCGGCCTTCTGCGCGGCGATCGCCTTCTCCGCGAGGGGCTTCATCCGGACGAACCACTGGTCGGAGAGGTAGGGCTCGATGACGGTGGCGCACCGGTAGCAGTGGCCCACGGCGGAGGTGTGGTCCTCGACCCCCTCGAGGAACCCCTCGCGCTCGAGCTCCGCGACGACGCGCTTGCGGCACTCGAAGCGGTCGAGGCCGCGGAAGCGCTCGGGCACCGCGTCGCTCATCTTCGCCTCGGGGGTCATCGCCACGACGGCGGGGAGGCCGTGGCGCTGGCCGATCGCGAAGTCGGCCGGGTCGTGGGCGGGCGTCACCTTGACCGCCCCCGTCCCGAACTCCCGGTCGACGGCGGCGTCCGCGACGACCGGGATCTCGCGCCCGACGAGGGGGAGGAGGAGCTTCTTGCCGACGAGCTTCGCGTAGCGCGGGTCCGCCGGGTGCACGGCCACGCCCGTGTCGCCGAGCATCGTCTCGGGGCGGGTCGTCGCGACGAGGAGGTGGCCGCCCCCCTGGACCGGGTAGCGGATCCTCCAGAGATGACCCGCGGTCTCCCTCCGCTCGGCCTCCTCGTCGGAGAGGGCGGTCCCGCAGCGCGGGCACCAGTTGACGACGTACTTGCCGCGGTACATCAGGCCGCGCTCGAAGAGGCGGACGAAGGCGACCCGCACGGCGCGCGAGAGCCCCTCGTCCATCGTGAAGCGCGTCCGCGACCAGTCGCAGGACGAGCCGAGGCGCCGCAGCTGCCCGAGGATGCGGGCCTCGTAGGTCTCCTTCCACTTCCAGACCTCCTCGACGAACTTCTCGCGGCCGAGCGCCTGGCGGGTGATCCCCTTCTTCTTCAGCTCCCGCTCGACGACGTTCTGCGTGGCGATCCCCGCGTGGTCGGTCCCCGGGAGCCAGCAGGCGGTCTTCCCCCGCATCCGCTCGAAGCGGATCGCGATGTCCTGGAGGGTGTAGGTCAGGGCGTGCCCCATGTGGAGCACGCCCGTCACGTTCGGGGGCGGGATGACGATCGTGAAGACCGGCCGCCCCGGCTCCGGGTTCGCCCGGAAGAAGCCCCCCTCCTCCCAGAACCGGTAGATCCGCTCCTCGACGGAGGAGGGGTCGTAGCGGGGCGCGATCTCGGGCTTCATCGCGAACAGTGAAACGGGCGGGGCGGGCCGTTTCAAACGCCCGGGCGGCGGGCGAGGGCCTCGCGGACGGTCGACAGGGGGGATCGGAGAAGCGGGATCGCCTCCCGTCCGTCGAGCGTGAGGTCCTCGGGGCGCGGGGGACCCGGATGGTCGAGGCGGGAGGCCTCCCGGATCCGGGCCTTCGGAAGCAATCCCGCGGCGTGCAGGATCTGGCGGCCGAGGTCGAGCCGCGAGAGGCGCTCGCTTCCCGCGACGTGGAGGATCCCGGTCCGGCCCGAGGCGAGGAGATCGAGGAGCGCCGCCGCCGCCTCGCCGGCGTCGAGGGGGGTCCTCCACTCGTCGCGGAAGAGGACGAGCTCCTCTCCCCTCCGCGCCGCGAGGAGGATCCGCTCCGAGGCGCTTCGCGCGCCCGTCGGGGAGGCGCCGTAGAGGAGCGGGATCCGGACGACGAGGGCGTCCCCCCCCGAGGCGAGGGCGAGTCGTTCCGCGAGGGCCTTCGTCGCCCCGTAGGTCGAGAGCGGGCGCGGCGGATCCCCGGGCCGGTAGGGGGCGGCGCTGCCGTCGAAGACGAGGTCGGTCGAGACCTGGATCCAGCGCATCCGCGACTCGAGCGCCGCGCGCGCGATCTCGGCGACCGCCCCCGCGTTGAGCGCCCAGGCGGCGCGCGGCTCCGCCTCGCAGGCCCCGATGTCCGCGATCGCCGCGCAGTGGACGAGGGCGCAGGGGCGGACCTCGCGGAGGAGGAGCGTCGGTTGCCCGGGGAGAGAGAGGTCGGTCCGGAGCCACGCGGCCTGCTCCAGCCCCGGAGGGCGCTCGCCCCTCCCCGTCGCGCTGACCGGCATCCCCCGGGCGAGGCCCGCGCGCGCGACGTTCCAGCCGAGGAGCCCGGAGGCCCCGGTGACGAGGAGCGGTCCCAACGATCAGACGTCGAGGTCGAAGAAGCCGAGCTCCGGCCTCGCCCGGCGGTGGATCTCCACGCCGGCGTAGTTCGTCACGAAGAACTCCGCCGTCCCGGAGACGACCCCCGAGAAGAAGTGGCCGCCGACCGTCCGGAACTGGCGGTCCGAGGCGACGACGTGGGCGTGGAGGAAAGCGCGCCCCTCTTTCACGCTCACGTTCCCCTGGAGGGAGAGGAGCTCCATCTCGTCGGGGAAGCGCTTCGTCACGTACGCCTTCTTCGCCGTGTCGAGGAAGCCGAGCTCGAGGTCGCGCAGCGCCCCGATGCCCCGGACCGAGCCGCAGCGGATCCGGTGCTCCTGCAGGAACGCGGCGAACCCGGCCCCGACCTCCTCGCCGAGGTCGAAGCGGACGAGCCAGCGATCGCCGAGGAGGGGGCGTGCTTTCATGGGGGGAGCGGGGGAGGGCCGGCATCTTGCCGGGACGCTGCGGCGAGGGCTATGGTCGGCGGCGGTCGGGATGAAGGCGACGCTCATCGTGAACCCGATCTCCGGGCGCGGCCGGGGGGAGCGCGCCGCGAGGATCCTGCGCCAGGGGCTGGAGTCGCGCGGGTACGCCGTCGAGACGCGGGTCACCCACCGCAAGGGGGAGGCGCGCGAGTGGGCCGCGCAGGCGAACGGGACGACCTCCCTCCTCGTCGGGATCGGGGGGGACGGGACCCTCAACGAGATCGCGAACGGCCTCGGGGACCGGACGATCCCGATCGGCGTCGTGCCGACCGGGACGAGCAACGTGCTGGCGCTCGACCTCGGCCTCCCGCGGAGCGTCGAGGGGGCCCTGCGCGCGATGCTGGCCGGGAAGACCTTCGCGATCGACGCCGCCCGGGTGAACGGGCGCCTCTCCTTCTTCTGCGTCGGCGTCGGCTTCGACGCGATGGTCCTCGAGCAGCTCGAACGTCGCCGGCGCGGGGCGATCCGCAAGTCGACCTACCTCGCCGCCGTCGCCCGCGCCCTCGCCCGTTATCGCGCCCCGCGCCTCGTGGTCGAGGCGGACGGGGAGCGGATCGAGGGGATCTCGGCCGCGATCGTCTCCAACCTCTTCTATTACGGCGGGCGCTTCTTCGGCCTCGCCCGTGACCGCCGCCTCGACGACGGGCTCTACGAAGCCTTCCTGTTCCGAGGCGCCTCGCGCCTCGCGCTCGTGCGCCACGGGCTTCGGGCGATGGCCCGGAGGCTCAAGCCCGGCCCCTCCCTCGAGTTCCGCCGCGTCCGGCGCGTGCGGATCGAGTCCGAGGAACCCGTCCCCTACCAGGTCGACGGCGACCTCGCGGGGACGACCCCCGTCGATATCGAGGTCCTCCCCCGGCGCCTGCGGCTCGTCGTCCCCTGAATGCTCCCTCCCGTCCGCACCGTCCGCGTCGGCCCTCTCGAGTTGGGGGGCGGCGACCCGCTCTTCCTCCTCGCGGGGCCGTGCGTGATCGAGGGGCGCGACTTCGCCCTCGAGACCGCACGCCGGCTCGCCGCGATCGCGGCCGAGCGCAAGGTCCCCTTCGTCTACAAGTCCTCCTACGACAAGGCGAACCGCTCCTCGGGGAAGTCCTACCGGGGGCCCGGGCTCGAGGAGGGGCTCTCGATCCTCGGGGAGGTCCGCGCGAAGGTGGGCGTCCCCGTCCTGACCGACGTCCACACCGAGGAGGAGGCGATCGCCGCGGGGAAGGTGGTCGACTGCGTCCAGATCCCCGCGTTCCTCTGCCGGCAGACCGACCTCCTCCTCGCGGCGGCGTCCACGGGGAAGGCGGTGAACGTCAAGAAGGGGCAGTTCCTCTCCCCCGAGGAGATGAAGAACGCGCTCGACAAGGTCCTCTCCCGCGGGAACGAGAATGTCCTACTGACGGAGCGCGGGACCTTCTTCGGCTACGGGCGGCTCGTCGTCGACATGGCCGGGATCCCCACGATGCGCGCCTTCGGATGGCCCGTCGTGATGGACGGGACCCACAGCGTCCAGCGTCCCGGCGGGCTCGGCGACCGCACGGGAGGAGACCGGTGCCTAGTCCCGACGCTCGTTCGGGCCGCGGTCGCGGCGGGCTGCGACGGCCTCTTCCTCGAGACGCACCCCGACCCCGACCGCGCGCCCTCCGACGGACCGAACATGGTCCGGATGGACGACCTGCCGGCCGTTCTCGACGAGGCGCTCGCGATCCGCCGCGCGCTCGGCGGGCGCTGACGGCTTGGTCAGCGGCCGCCGTCGGCCCGCGCCAGCGCGAATCGGCTCCTCCCCTCGACCCCTTCGGGCAAGGGGACGCGCAACGCCTCGGCGAGCGTGGGGGCGAGGTCGAGGGCGTGCACGCTCTCCGCGCGCTTCCCCGCCCCGAACCCGGGGCCGAGGAAGGCGAGCGGGACGGCCCGGTCGCAGGGGTAGGGACCTCCGTGCGTCGTCCCGGCCCGCCCCGGGAAGACGAGCACGTTCTCCTTGTGGCGGAGGAAGACGTCCCCGCTCCGGTCGGGATGGAAGGAGTGGCGGAAGAGCGGGACGTAGGGATCCTTCGGCTCCGCGGCGAGCAGGTCCGCGCGCGTGTAGGCCTCCGCGACCCAGTCGAGGGCGCGGAACGCCTTGGCGACCTCCTCGGCCGCCTTCCCGCGATCGATCCCCTTCGCCGAGCAGAGGTCCCGGTCGAGGTAGATCGACCGGTAGTCGTGGAAGGCGATCCACTCCCCCTCGCCGAGCGCCGCCGCGATCGCCTTCTTCGCGCCGGGGACGCCGAGGTCCTCCTTCCCCCGGAAGACGAGGCGGCGGGCGGGGGCCGAGAGCCTCTCGGGGAGGTCGAGGACGCCGTGGTCGGAGGAGAGGGCGAAGAGGACGCGCCCCTTCCCCGCCCTCTCCTCGACGAAGGTGAGGAAGGCGCCGAGCGCCTCGTCGAGGAGATCGAAGTGCTCGGCGACCTCGCGGGAGCGCGAGCCGCACATGTGCCCGACGTAGTCCGCCGCGGAGAGGCCGACGCAGAGGAGGTCGGGATGGCCGTCCGCGCCGAGCCCCTCCCCCGCGATCGCCTCCCGCGCGAGCTCGAGGACGAGGTCGTCGGCGAAGGGGGTGTAGGGGAGGACGGCCGTCGCGGCGGGAAGGGGGGGAAGCCGGTGCGGGAAGACCGCCCCGTCGAACAGTCGCTCCCCCGGCTGGTCGTCGGGGCCGACCCGAAGCTTCGCGAGGAGATCCTCTCCGAGCCGCCCCGGCCAGACCTTCCCGGCGAACTCCTTCCAGCGCTCCTTCCCGTTCCATGCGGACAGCCACGGAGGGAGCTCGCTGCGGTAGTAGGTCGAGGTGGCGAACCCCGCCTCGCAGGCCCAGTAGGCCCCGTCGGGCTTCCTCCCCCCCATCAGGACCGCCGAGCGGTCCTTCCCCGTCACCGTGACGACCTTCGAGGCGGGATCGGCCCGCTTCATCCAGTCGCCGAGGCTGTCGCCGAGGAAACGGGCGGGGGACGCCCCCTCCCCGGCGGGGATGCGCGCGACGACCGGATCGCCGACGCAGTAGAGGACCTCCTTCCGGCCCGCGTCGAACCACTGGTTCTCGACGATCCCGACCGTCCCGGGGTGGCGACCGGAGAGGAGCGCGGCGTGGCCGGGCCCCGTCTCCGTGAGCGCGTGGGCGTGGGCGCAGTCGGTGAACAGCGTCCCCTCGCGCAGGAGGCGGGCGAATCCCCCCTCGAAGATCGGCGCGAAGCGCTCGACCATCTCGGCCGGCATCTGGTCGACGACGAGGACGACCGCGAGGCGGACGCGGTCCGCCGGCGGCGCTTGGGGGAATGCGGATAGGGGCGAGAGGAGGATCGGGAGGAGCATGGGCTGGCTCGTTCACCCGGCGGCCGAGGCGGACCGCGGGCATTCGGCGGGACCGGAAAGGGCGAGGTCCGCGAAGCGCGAACCGCGCGGGACGCCCCGACGCCGCCGGGGACACGCGGAGCAGGGGCGCGCGTCGCCCGGGCGCGGGCAGCGCGCGAGCATCCCCAGACGGCAGAGGGCGAAGTCGAAGCGGAGGGGATCCTCCGGATCGAGCCGCCGCAGCGCCCCCGTCGCCTCCTCCGCCGCCTTCCATCCGGGCGTCGCGTAGCGCGTGAGCCGGAGGCAGCGCGCGAGCCGCCAGAGGTGGACGTCGAGCGGGAGGACGAGCGCGGACGGGGAGACGCCCGTCCAGAGCCCGAGGTCGACGCCGTCGTCGGGACGGACGACCCAGCGGAGGAAGAGGCACAGGCGCTTGCAGGCCGAGCCGCCTGCCGGAGAGGGGAAGAAGAAGCGCACCCGCTCGGCCCGTCCGAGCCCCTCCTCCTCGAGGGAGAGGGCGCGAGCCGTGAAGGAGACGAGCCCGTCCCGGACGGAGGGCCCGCGGCTCCCCTCCCCCTCCAGGAAGAACGCCTCGAGGGATCCCGATCGGCGGAGCATCCGCGAGAGGATCCACGCGAGGGAAGCGAGGTCCTCGCCGCGGTGGAACCGGTGGACGAACCCCTCGAA
>CBRGOK010000097.1:0-9420 GCA_967798035.1 uncultured bacterium | reverse complement strand
CCCGAGATCCTCCTCCTCTTCCCCCGGCGGGAGGGCGAGATTCCGGTAGTAGGCGATGACCTTCTCGGGGGGATCGGGGGACCTCAGCGACCAGCGATAGGCGTGGTAGGACTTCAGGCTGTCCATGTCCATTCCCGCTTGGTACGAGGCGTCCTCGCGGTCCTCGAGCGTCGAGGGCTCGTACACGGGGATGTCCGGCTTCATCGCTCCGGAGAGCTTCGCCGAGCCCTCCTTCTGCGCGCACCCCTGAAGCACGAGCGCGAGCGCGGCGGCGGTCCAGGTCCTCATGTTCCCTTCCAGGGCGCCCCTGTCTCGGCCGCCGGGGATTCCCGGCTGGAGCGCTGCGGGCGGGGAGGAACCCTCCGCCCCCCCGTCCCGACGCCGTGAAGGCGGAGGGATCCGCGATCCCGGGCGCCGTCTCGCGCCGGGCGTGGGGCCGGACCCTGCACGGGAATCCGCGGAGCGGGGGCGCGACGCCGCCGCCCGCGCGTCGCGACCGGGAGGTGAGGAATCGGGGTCAGCGCTTCACGAGGCGCAGCCCCCAAGCGCGATTGAGGGAGAGACGCCCGCCGGTGACGCGGCCCTGCGCATCGCGCTCGAACTCGACCTGCGCGCCCGCGTCGGAGATGAGGACGTCCCCCCCGATCGAGACGAACGGCGGAATCGGCAGGCTCGGCTTCGGCGAGGCCCACGCGAGGCGCGCGCCGGCGGCTTCGAAGACGACCGTCGCGTCGATCTCGTCGCACCGATAGCTCCCGGCGAGGGCGGAAGCGTCGTCGGCGGAGAGCGGCGCGATCTTCCGCGCCCCGAACGATCCGTCGGCTTTCCCGTCGACGGTGACGAAAAGCCGGGCCGGCCGATCGCCACCCCCCTCCTCGAACCGGAAGTCGGAGGTCACGGGCGTGCCGGTCGATCGGAGCAGGCGCGGTCCAGCGGGCCGGAGGCGGATGGGAGGCGTGCCGAGCGTCACGGCCTTCACGTGATCGTCCTTCTGGGTCAGCACCCAGGTGCGGTGCGACGCCGGATCGTGATAGGCCCCGGCGAAGGCGCGGAACTCGGCGAGCGGGGGCGCGGACGGCGGCGCGGGCTCCTCCCCCGACTCGCCGAGGTAGACGTCCGCGATGCGCTCGGCGATCCCCGTCGCCTCGACGCGCGAGGCATTCGCGAGGACGATCACGGTGAGGCGATCGTCGGGGAGGCGCAGGAACTCGGCCTTGTAGCCGAAGCTGCCGCCCGAATGGCGGACCGTGCGGTGGCCGCGATAGCGGCCGACGAAGAGACCGCTCGCGTAGGGCCCGATCGCGGCGTCGACGACGTCGTCGGGGCGAAGCGGCGCGGGCGCCTGCAAGGCGTCGACGAGCGGCCCGCCGAGCGTCCTCGCGTCGAGGCTCCGATCCCACAGGAGGAGATCCTCGAGCGTCGTCACCACCCCGCCCGGGCCGACGAGCGCGAAGCGGCCCTCGCGCGGGACCTGCCGGTCGCCGGCGAGCTCGTGGCCGGAGGCGAGTCCCGGGACCACCGCCGAGGCGTCGTCCCGGAATCGCGAGTCCTTCATGCCGATCTTCGCGAAGAGGTTCTCCGCGGCGAACGCCGCGAGCGGCTTGCCGCTCGCGCGCCGCACGATCTCGCCGAGGATCAGGTAGCCGGAGTTCGAGTAGAGGAAGCGCGTCCCGGGCTCGAAGCAGAGCTCCTTCTGGCGGGCGAGGAGATCGAGGATCGGTTTGGGATCGGCGAGCGCGTCGAGGTCCTCGCCTCTCGCGATGAGGAGCTCGTAGAAATCGCGGATGCCGCTCCGATGGTGGAGGAGCTGCCGCACCGTGACCGATTGGGGCAGGCTTCGCAGCTCGGGCACGAGGGCCCGGACGTCCTCGTCGAGGGAGAGCCTGCCGGCCAGGGCGAGGAGGTGGACGCAAGCGGCCGTGAACTGCTTCGAGACCGACGCGATGTAGAAGGGGGTGCTCGAATCGAGCGGCGCTTCCTCGCCGGCGCGGGCGACGCCGACGGCTCCGCGGTGGGCCACGACTCCGTCGCGGACGACCGCGGCGACGAGCCCAGGAGCGCCCGCGACCTTCCACTCCGAGAGGATCGTGTCGACGCGGCGCGAGGCCTCCTCGTTCGTGATGCGGTCGGGGGGGAGGAGAAGGGAGGCGGAGAGAAGGAGCGGGAGGGCTGCGATCACTTTCGTCTCCTCCGTGTCGGGCGAGGACGGGTCGGGATGCCGAGGAAGGCCACGTAGGCTCGGGTCAGCTCCCGGACGAGGGCGTCGTCCGAGAACGTCTTCAGGTGCCGGCACATCTCCGGGAAGAGGATCGTCTCGCGCATCGCCGCGGAGACCATCGTGAGGCCGAGGTCGATGGCGCCCTCGGGATCGGGGTGCGCGATCTCGTCGCGGCGCGCGCGCAGGAGCGTCCGCAGGGCGCCGTGGAGGCGGAGGTTGACGGCGTTCACGCGCTCCCGGAAGGCGGGGTCCGCGGCGCGCCGGCTCCGCAGCGCCACCTGGCGCATCAGCCCGCGATGGCGCCGGAACGCGGTGACCGCCATCCGGATGTAGGCCTCGACGATCTCCGGGATCCGCCGCCCCTCCCAGCGCCCGGGATCGAGGGCCCCCTCGACCTCGCCGAGGAGCCGCTCGAAGAAGTCGTTCTCGAAATAGAAGACGAGGGCGTCGAGGCTCGCGAAGCGGGCGTAGAAGCCGCCCACGGAGACGCCGGCCCGGCGCGCGATCTCCGCGACGCCGATCTCGGCGAGGGGCTTGCGGTCGAGGAGCTCGATCGCCGCCTCGACGATCCGCTCCTTGGTCGCCTCGCTGCGCGCCTGCTTCGGATGGTGGACGCCGGGGGGAGCCGGGGTCGCCGGCGCCATGGGAGGTCTCCGGGAAGGGGTCCGATACGAATGCGAATCGTATTCGGATTTCGGGGGGGCCGGCAAGGGGGCGCTTCCTCGACCGCCCCCCGCGCCCCTCGGGGGTCCCGCCCCGACCTCAGGGGCGGAGCGCGCCGTTCCTCTTCCGCCGCCCGGCGAGATCGCGGCGGAGCTTCATCCAGAGCACCCGGACGAACGGCGCCACGACGTCGGAGGCTCCGAGGAAGTCGAGGCGCAGCGCGCGCCGCGCGTGGCTGGCGATCCGCGACGGCGAGAAGAGCTTCAGGGTGTAGTCGCGGAGGTAGTAGTCCGGGTCGCGGAGGAACTCCTCCTCCTCGTGCCCGAGGTTGCGCGCGAGGTCGACGTCGGGCCAGGCGACCCACCATCCGGCGCGGCGCACCTGCTCGGAGAGGGCGTGGTCGTTGGGATAGCAGTTGCCGAGGTAGTGGCCGGAGAGGCGCACGCCGGCGTCGAAGAAGATCTCCCGCCGGAGGACGGACGTCGTGCAGACGTTGTCCCGCGCGAGGAAGACGAGCCCCTCGTGGTAGCGCCCCTGCGCACGGGGGCGGGGACGCGTCGCGCCGAGCTGCCCGAGTCTCGGGATCCGCGCGAAGCGGTCCAGCACGTAGCGGTCCCAGCCGGGGGAGTAGACGTAGTCGTTCTCCATGATGTGGAGGTAGCGACCGGCGCAGGACTCGAGGGCCCGGTTGAGCGCCGCCGCGGGGTCGTTGCGCTCGGTGCGCAAGAGGCCGCTGATCCCGGGGTGGCCGCGGAGGGTGTCCATCCACTCGGCCGTGCCGTCGGTCGACGCGTTGTCGATCAGGAACAGCTCGTGGGGGACGGAGGTCGTCTCGAGGTAGGAGGCGAGGCAGCGCTTCGAGAGCGGCAGGCGGTTCCAGGACAGCATGACGGTGGAGATGTCCGGACGCGCCGCGGTCACCGTCGATCCATCACCCATGGGGCAGACCGGGTCGGAGGGACGGGGTCCGGCGGCCGGACGCCCGTCCCCGACTCCGCGTCGGATGCTAGCCCACGGTTCGCGATTCGTCGCCGGCTCGGGGAGCGCTCGCTCCGCGCCGCTCCAGCCGGGGGGGACCGGCTCGGCCCCGAGGTCCGGGTGGGTCAAGACCCCGGGGGAGGAGGTCCGAAACGGCCTCCATGCCGGACGCCCGCTCGCGAGGAGAACTCGCCTCGATCAGCCTCGCGATCCTCCTCTTCTCCGTCACGGGGTGCAGATTCCCCGTGAGGCTCGAGATCCAGACCGTCCATGTCCCGAACCTCGTCAACGGCACGTTGGAGCATGCACGGAGCTGGGCGGCGGGGGCCGGAGCCTTCCTGGCCGAGTTCAAGAACGACTTCTCCTCGGAGCCGGAGAAGCCCGGCTCGCTCTCGGGCGAACTGTTCGTGAAGGACCAGTCGCCGAAGGCGGGGACCCCGGCGAGCGCCGGGGAGGTCGTGAGCGTGCGAGTCCAACTCCCGACGCCGGGCAAGGACGCCGGCCGGTCGAACCGGTAGCTCGGGTTCGGCGGAGGGAGTTCCCCCCCGCGACCGGCGCCGGGTCGGTTCCGGGGAGTTACCGAGGGAGGAAGCGACCCCCTGTGCCCTGCTGGGCGGGGTCCCATGGCTGCATCCCCCGGGGATCCGTCCTGGGCCACACCGCGACCAGGGCGGCAACGCACCCGAGGATGGTCTCGAAAGACCGGATCGAGGGAAACTCGTAGAGGGCCGTCCCGCCGACGACGGTGAAGAAGAGGAGAAGCGGGACCCTTCGGAACGGGACCATCACGAGCCGAGGCGTCGGGCGCGGGGGTCCAGCGCCCGGGGGACGAACGACGGCGCCGCCCGAGGGATCCCGGGAAGGATCCAGTCTCCGACCCCCGCCTCGGGAAGCCGTTCCGCGGACCCGCTCCCGGGCCGGACCTCGGGTCGCTCTAGAATCTCGTCGCCAGGCACCTCAGGGCCCCTAGCTCAGCCGGTCAGAGCAGCGGACTCATAATCCGTGGGTCGCAGGTTCGAATCCTGCGGGGCCCACCGATCTCACGCCGGGATGATCGTGAACCCGAGGAAGTTCGTCCCGAGGATCACGAGCCCCGGCGCGAAGGCGAACTGGAAGTTCTGGAGGTAGACCGTCGCCCCGACGAGCGTGGGGTCCGGAGGGACCGGGATCGTCACGGCGAGGTTCCCCGCCGGGTCCGCCGGCCCCGTGCTCGCGAGGATCGTGGGGAAGACGCGCAGGAAGCAGATCCCGGGGGCGACCGGCGCCCCGAGGAGAGCGAGATCGATCGGAGGGAGGAATCCCACATCGATCACGAAGAGCGCCGGGGCGCTGGGGACCAGTCCGGCCATCCTCCAGGTGAAGGGGAGCCCGACCCGGGGCGGGTCGTCGGCCCAGGCGGCGGGAGCGCCTCCCCCGCCGGAGTTGCAGGGCGAGCCTCGCTGGAGGTGGAGCAGGTAGTCCTCGATCTCGCCGTAGCTCGCCGAGCCGCCGGCGGCGGTGTAGGCCTCCGAGCTCTCCCCGCCGTAGTAGTTCATCTTGATCCGGGTCGGCACGGGGTCGACCGCCGAGGCCGGGACCGCGAGGGGGCCGAGCGTGATGTTGGAGCCGGCGGGCCCGATGTCCTCGAACACGGGCGCGAAGGCCTCGCCCGGCTCGTCCCAGTTCCCGTCGCCGTCGAAGTCCATCCAGACGGAGAACGCGTCGGTGAAGGTCCCCGCGGGGTCGATCCCGAACACGGTGACTGTCGCCGACCCGCCGGGGGTCAGGCCGTCGATCCGGACGATGCCGTCGTCATCGGCGCCGTCGTCGTTCCACGCGGCGGCCCCGGCCGTCGGGAACCCGACCGGCGAGTTGGTATCCCCGTCCGAGGCCGCCCCGAGCCGCTCGCTCGCGAGGCCGCGGGCGGCGGCGGGGGGATAGGGGAGCGGCGCGTCCCCCGCGTCGGCGTAGCCGATCCCCGACAGGGCGGTCGTGTTGAGGCCGCCCGACCCGACGAGGATGTAGTCCTCGACCTCGCCGAGGGAGCCGGCCCCCGTCGGGGCCGACATGTCGACGGGATCGCGCGAGAGGCGCAGGCGCACATAGGGGGAGGGGGGGGAGTCGCCGAAGGTCGGGAAGGGACCGAACGTGAACGTCGTCGGGGCGGGCCCGACGGGACCCGTGAGGGCGCCGACCGCGTCGAGGCCGATGTCGAAGGTCTGTCCGACGCCGCTCCGCCGGTACCAGAGGCCGACGTAGTCGACGAAGGTCCCCGAGGGGTTCGAGGCGCTCACGACGATCGTCGCGTTCAGGCTCGTCGGGAAGAGGTCGATCGCGGAGACGATGCCGTCGTCCCCGACGTCCCCGAACCAGGCGGGGAGGGGACTCCCCTCCGTCGTGACCGCGGCGCCGAGCCGCTCGTCGGACCCCGAGTTCGCGTGGCTGACGAGCCCGGCCGTAGCGGCCGGCGCGTCGCCGAAGTCGACGGTGCCGCCGCACGTGATCGTGAGGAAGAAGGTCCCGAGCCCGCCGTTCGCGTAGGCGGAGACGCGGATCCGGTAGGTCTGCCCCGAGGTCACGGGGAAGGGGATCGCGGAAAGGAGGGCGCAGGAGTCCTCGCTGCAGGAGAGCTCGGCTCCCCCGCAGGTGGCGTAGGCCGTGAGGATCGTGTCGTCGAGGGTCGTCGTCCCTCCCCCGGTGTCGCAGGTGTCGACGAGGACCGTCCCCGTGCAGGTGGCCGTGTAGGAGAACCAGACGTCGTTGTAGCCGGGCGATCCGTTGTAGCCGCAGGAGGCGGCCGCGGTGCTGTCCGTCGCCCCGGTGTTGTCGAAGGGGCCGTTCAACCCGTCCACCACGGGGGTCGCCGCCGCGCAGTTGTCGTTCGAGGGGGCCCCCGAGCAGGAGATCGTGATCGAGAAGGACCCGGTCGCGCTCGGGGAGTAGCTCGCCACCCGAATCCGGTAGAGGGTACCCGCCGTCGCCGGGAAGGAGATCGTCGAGAGGTAGCCCGTCGGCCCGCACCCGGAGTCGTCCGTGCAGGCGAGCTCCGCGCCTCCGCAGGTCGCGTAGGCGGTGAGGATCGTGTCCCCCAGCGTCGTCGTCCCGCCGAGGGTGTCGCACGTGCTCACGATGAGCGTCGCGCTGCACGTCGACACGTAGCTGAACCAGACGTCGCGGGAGCCGGCGGCGCCCCCGAAGCCGCAGGAGGCGCTCACGGATCCGTTCGTCGCCCCGGTGTTGTCGAAGGGACCGTTTAACCCGTCGACGACGAGGATCGCGCCCGCGCAGTTGTCGTTCGGGGGGGGCTGGGCGGGAGCCCCGGCGGTGTGGTGGGGGGGGGGGGGGGGGGGGCCAGCCCCGGCGGCGAGGAACGCGACGAAGGCGAGGGAGACCGCGCCGAGGGCGCGGAGGCGGACGAAGGGGAGGGAAGAGGCGTGGGACCGCATGAGCGCTCGACTCTCTTCCCGGCGCCTCGCTTCCTCCCCCGCAGCCGGGCACCGGGTCGCGGTCCCGGGGGAGCGGAAGGACCTCGCGAAGACCAGGCGGGCCCTCGCTGCCCTCCCATCACCGGTCCTCCGGACCCGCCTCTGCCGGGGGCGTTCCCGCCGCCGGAGCGACCGCCGAAGGTCCGATCGAGGGGCCACTGTCGCGCGGCGCCCGCGACCTGTCAACGACGCGGGGCGCTGCCCCGGGGCGCGGCTCCCCCGCGGACCTAGCGCTTCACCGCCTGCGCGAACTCCCGGAGCGGGACGGCGGGACAGGTCTCCGCGCGGAAGTTCCCCTGCGCGGCGACGAGGGCCGACGCCCTCGCCATCGCCGCGTCGTCGGGGGCCTCGGCCACCGCGACGATGTCGTAGGAGCCGAGAGTCGCGAACGCCTGCACGATCTTCACGCCGGACGCCTCCCAGACCCTGTGGGCGTCGGCGATCAACTCGTCCATCCTCGAGGCGCTGCGGAGCCCCTGCTCCGTCATTCTCACGAGCCGCACGTAGGTCGGCATGGGGTCCTCCTGCGGGGGTCCCCGCAGGGTAGCGGGAAGGCGTCCCCAACGGACCTTCCCGGACCCCGTAGGGGTGGCTAGCATGCTCCGGCCCCCTCGAGGAGGGACAGATGTTCGACGGATTCGCGCTCGCGCTGGCCGCGCTCGCCGCGGCGATTCCCCCGGCGCAGTCGGGGGGGCTCCACAAGGACGAGGAGCTCGGGTTCCAGATCCAGGTCCCGAAGGACTGGAAGGCGGTGCCGCTCGCGGCGGGCGAGAGGTGGATGGTCGCCAAGTACCTCTCCAACCGCGAGTACCAGACGAAGAAGGAATGGGGGTACCTCCACACCCCCGAGATGCGGGTGATCCTCTTCCCGGCCGAGGTCGTGAAGGACCGCGGGCCGAAGGTGAAGAAGAAGGAGGACGGGACGGCGATCTCCGTCCGCTTCAAGAGCGACTACGTCGACTACAAGTCCTACATCGAGAAGAACTCCTACGGCGGGTACTTCTTCGACAAGGAGGAGGAGACGACGGTCAACGGGATCCCGGCGACCTGCTACGAGATCAAGTTCGAGAAGCTCACCGTCCCCCGACGGGCGGTGGCGTGGGTCTTCAAGGGGGGGACGCGGAGTGGGCCGTCCACTTCGAGGTCCTCGAGGACTGGTTCGAGAAGCTCGCCCCGGAGTTCATGCGGTGCCTGAAGAGCTTCAAGTTCATCCCGCGGACGGGATCCGTGACCGCGCGCGCCGGGGACGACGACCTCGGATTCGACACGATCTTCGAGATCGGCAAGAGCACCCCGGCCGAGCGCGCCCTGAGGCGCGCCGCGGTCTTCGAGCAGGCGCTCAAGGAGGCCGAGTCGCGCCTCCCGGAGGGGTGGATCAAGAAGAAGTCCCCCCACTTCCACGCCTTCTCCCACGCCGACGACCGCTACACCACCCGCACCCTCGACCAGGCCGAGGCGATGGTCTCCTGGCTCAGCCAGAACTTCGGGTGGGTCGGCGACGGCCTCCCGGGGCCCGCGATGCTCCGGATCTGCAAGGATTGGGACGAGTACTCCGCCTTCGTCCGGCGCTCGAGCGACGCCTGGTTCGTGAACTCCTTCGAGGTCTCGGCCTACAAGGACACGGCGGGG
The DNA here is from genome assembly GCA_967798035.1 of uncultured bacterium. Lineage (GTDB taxonomy): Bacteria > Planctomycetota > UBA1135 > UBA1135 > JAKEFM01 > JAKEFM01. The sequence continues at coordinate 468 of CBRGOK010000097.1, read as the reverse complement.
TGGGGGTTCGGGTCCTCGAGCCTCTACACGGGCATCGCCAACATTTGGTTCGCCGACAAGAACCCCCGGTTCCGCTGGGGCATGCCTCCCTGGATGGCCATCGGGCTGAGCCAGGTCTTCGGAGGCGCGAACGTCAAGGGGGGAAAGGTCGAGTTCAAGCTGGACCAGTGGGACCGGGACATGCTGCGGGAGGTCCGCCGCAAGGGCGCGCTCTCGACCGCCCGGGACCTCTTCCTCGCCGACTTCGCCGGTCTCCAGAAGATGGAGAGGTCCTGGATCCAGTGCGGGACGCTCCTCCGTTTCCTCTGGACGGGGCCGAAGGCCGCCCAGACGAAGGAGCTCTTCAAGAAGTACTTGCAGGCCCACCTCGCCGTCGTCGACGAGGAGGAGAAGGAGTGGGACGCGGCCTCGAAGGCGCAGGAGGGGAAGGACAAGAAGGAGAAGACCGAGGAGGAGAAGGAGAAGGAG
>CBRGOK010000096.1:0-9448 GCA_967798035.1 uncultured bacterium | reverse complement strand
AAACCGCCCGCACTCCCGCCCCCTCTCCCTCCCGGGAACGGAGGAGGATGTCCACCCGGGGTCCCCCCTGCGACTCGCCGAGAGGGCGAGGAGGCTGACCGACCGCCGCAGGCTCGATGCCGCCGGTCGCTCCGCCCTCCTCTCCCGCCGCGGGGGCACCGGCTGGGTGGAGGACCATCTACTCCGCGCCCTCGCCCGGCTGCGTCTCGACCCGGAAGCCTTCGGGGATGCCGACCGGCTCGCGTTCGTCTACCTGGCGCTCCTCGGCGCCCGTTCGCGGCCGGCCGACAGCGCCCTCGCCGACCTCTCCGCTCGTCTCGCGCCTCGCGCCAGGGCGGGCGAGATCGTGGCGCTCTATGCGCTGTGGGAGGGCTTCCTCGCCGGCGCCGAGTCCGCGCCCTCCTTCCTCCAGGGATTCAGGGAGATGCGCCCTCCCCGGACGGGTGTCGAGGCCGCCCTCGCCCTCCGGTTGCTGCGAGACGCCGACGAGGTCGAGATCCCCGTCGACACCCTCCCGGGAGCCGCGGAGGGATTCACCGCCCTCGTCCGCGCCGGCGCCCGGGAGGAATGGGCCGCCGGACTGCTCGCCTTCGGATCGGGCGTCCAGCCCGACAGCGCCCCTGCGAATCCCGACTTCCTCGGCGCCCCGCTCGAGGCGGCCTTCGCCCTGCGCGGCCACCTCTCCTGGGCGGCCGCGCCGCCCCCCTTCGGAGGGGCGCTCCGGAGGGCGGCCGAGGAGGGTCGCCTAGCGACCCTCCGTCCGGAGGAGGCGGCGCTCCTGCTCGAGGCCTACTTCTCCTCGGGGCCGTGATCGGCGCGGCCGCGCTCCTCCTCCTCCAGTCGCGCCCCTCGAGCGGCCCCTCGGAGGGGCCCTGGCTGACGGACCTGGGCGAGCGGATCCTCTCGCGGTGCGACCTCGTTGTCCTGGCGAAGGTCGAGGGCACGGCGGAGGTGGGGGCGGCGACCGTCGGCCGGCTTCGGGTCGAGCGGGCGCTCGACGGGGGGTCGTTCCCTCCGAAGGTCTCCGTCCTCTCCCCGCGGGGCTCGCTGGGGGAGCCCGACGCCTCCCATCTCTTCTTCCTCGAGCGGAACGGGGAGGCGGAGAGGTACGGCCTCGTCGGGCGAGTCGCCGCGACGGACCCCGACTTCGCCTCGAAGGTCCTTCTGGCGCAGGAGACGCTGCGAATCGCGGCCCTGCGCCAGCCGGCGGAACGCCTCGCCCGCACGCGGGAGATGCTCCACCGGCACCTCGCCGGCGAGGATCCCTACCTCCGGTCGAACGCGATCCTCGAACTCGAGCGCTGGGTGAAGCGCTTCCCGCGCCGGCTCGGGAAGGAGGACCCCGGCCGGATCCGCGAGGTCGCGGGGGCCGCCCGCGACCCCGTCCAGCGCCGCCGCCTCGAGTCGCTCGCGCGCGCCGTCGAGGGGGCGGTCGGCTCGTAGCCGGCCCATTCGCCCGCCGCTCCCCCGTATCCTCGGGCCCGGAGGATCCTCCCATGACCATCCCTCTCTTTCTCCTCGTGCTCCTCCCCTCGGCTCCCTCCGCCACCGGCGCGCCCCGGCGCAGGATCCCCCTGACGCTCGAGGATTGCCTGGTGCGGGCGCTGCGCTACGAGGCGAACCTCGAGGCCGCAACCCACCTCGCCGCCGCCGCGGAGGCCCGCATCGAGGAAGCGCACGGGATCTTCGACCCCGTCTCGAACACGCAGGCGCGCTGGACGGACGAGAAGACCCCGGAGCAGCCCGTCCAGGTCGGGCCCCAGAGCTTCGACCAGGAGAGCGACCAGGTCGACATCTTCGCCAGCACCGGAGTCTCCCAGGCCCTCGCGACCGGCGGGACCTTCGATGTCCTCTTCCAGGCGAACCGCTTCCGCAGCCGGTTCACGACCCTGAACACGCTCGTGACGCCGGCCGTTGCCGACGTCGAACACATCGAGTTTGCCACGACGAGCCTCAACCTCTCGATCCGGCAGCCCCTCCTCCGGGGGGGCTGGACGTCGATCGGCCTCGAGCCGGTCCGGCGGGCCGAGCTGGAGCGGGACGCGGCGGTCGCCGACCGCGCGGTGGCGGAGCAGACCCTCCTCTACGACGTCCACGTCGCCTACTGGAACCTCGTCTTCACGCGGGACGACAGAGAGGTCAAGCAGCTCTCCCTCAGCCTCGCCGAGCGGCTCCTCGAGATCAACCGCCGGAAGGTCGAGGTCGGCGCCTCGGCCCCCGTCGAGGTCTACCAGGCGGAGACCGAGATCGCGATGCGCAAGGAGGCGCTGATCACCTCCGACCACGCGATCCTCGCCGCGGAGGACCGGCTGAAGGCCCTCCTCTACCCGTTCGTCGAGCGCGGGGAGTGGGACTTCGAGATCGTCCCCTCGACGGAGCCCCCCCCCGCCTCGAGCGGTCCCCTCCCCGCCTGGGAGGACGTCTTCGAGAAGGCGCGGGATTCGAGGCCGGATCTCCGCAAGGCCCGGGCGGAGGTGGCGCGCGCGGAGCTCGCCCTCCACGCGGCGGAGAACGGGACGCTCCCGAGGCTCGATCTCGAGGGACGGATCGGGACCGCCGGCACCGACGACCGGATCCGCCAGACCTTCGACGACACCTTCTCCAATGACTTCCCCAACCACTCCGTGGGCCTCGTCCTCTCCTTCCCCTTCGGGAACGTCGGGCCCCGGGCGAGGGAGGCGGCCGCGCGGGAGGACCTCGCCGCCGCGCGCGTGAGCCTGCGGGGGCTCGAGAACACGGTCGCCGAGGAGACGCGTGCGGCGGTGCGGCAGCTCCACTTCCTCCTCGAGAAGCAGGAGGCCTCGCGCAAGAGCCGCGAGCTGGCGAAGCGCCAGCTCGACGCCGGCGAGGTCAAGTTCGACGCGGGGGCGGCGACGAACTACGAGGTCCTCGGCCTGCAGGAGGACCTCGCCGAGGCGATGACGAACGAGAAGCTGACGATCCTCACCCACGCGAAGGCGCTCGCGAACCTCGAGAAGGTGCAGGGGATCCTGCAGCCGTGAGCGGGGGCGCGGGCTAACGTCCGGCGGTCGAGCGGCGAAAGCCCGCGGTCGACGCGATCGCCTCCGCCAGCGCGTCGGCGATCCGCCGGTGCCCCTCGGCGTCGGGATGGATGACGTCGCCGGGGACCATGGGGGGGGAGGGGGGGCGCGGAGGGAGGAGGCGCGTGATCGAGAGGGCCTGCGGCGCGGGGAGATCGTGGAAGAAGAATTGCCGGCTGCGGATGAGTCCCGGCTCCTCGGGGACGTAGGCCGCGGGGACGAAGGCGAACTCGATCCGCGAAGCAGGGAAGGGACCGGCGAGGAGGAGGGAGTGGACGCCGTCGCCGGCCTTCTCGTCCCCCTCGGCGCCGTCGTCGCGGAGGCGCAGCAGGTGGAGTCGCAGGCTCCCCGGCTCGTCCCGCACCCCGGCGACGTCCCAGACCTCGTCCCTCGAGCCGCGCATGCGCAGGAGGACGGCGGCCGAGGACCCCCCCGCTCGATCGCCGGCGGCCTCGAGGCCCACCTCCGGCCCCTCGGCTGCCGGGAGCGCGCCGCCGGGGAAGAGGAGGTCGCGCGCGACGAGGAGCGGAGCGCCCGCGGCGGCGCTCCGAAACGCGGCGCGCCCATGCCCCGAGGGGAGGTTCTGGTCGACGAAGACGACGTCGGCGCCCGCCCCCCGCGCCCTCGCCGCCAGGGATCGGAGGTTCGCCTCCATCTTCTCGGAGGAGACTCGCCGGACGTCCATCGGAGGCGAGGAGTCGGCCGGGCGGGGAGGGCGGAGCGCCGCGCGCTTCGCCGCGAGCCAGCGGTAGAGGTAGGAGCCGGAGAGGAGCCGGCGCAGCCGCCAGCCGAGGAGGCTCTCCGGATGCGTCTGCCGACTCGCGTGGAGGACCTCCTCGTCCTCGAACAGGTCCGAATCGTTGAACCCGTAGGCGAGCACGACCACATCGGGGCGCAGCGGAAGGGCGTCCTCGAGGACGAACCGGGCCCGGAAGGTCGTGTGCTCGGGGGCGCCGAAGTTGAGCGCCTCGACCTGCCGTCCCCCGGACCGGGCCTCCAGCCTCGCTCCGAGGAGGGCCGGGTAGGCCTCCTCCTCCCGCACCATCCAGCCGAAGGTCGTCGAGTCGCCGAGGCAGGCGACGCGGAAGGTGCGCGGCGGCTTGTCGGGGGCGGGGTCGGGACCGCGGTAGCCGAGACGGTTGATGCGGACGGGGATCGAGGTCGCCCCCCCGAGGAGGTCGAAGTCGAGCCGCGACCCCGGCACGAACCTCCTGCCGAGATCCGGGTCGGGTCTCGTGAGGAGGTCCCAGTCGGGGGGAAGAGGGATCCCGCCATACTTCGCGCGGTAGAGGACCTCCCCGCCCCCGAGGAGAAGCGCGGGAAGGAGGAGGCCGAGGGCCGCGGCGAGGCGCCTCCTCCGCCCCGGGACGGAGGGGCCCAAGTCAGGCGGCCGCGGTCCGCGACGGCTCCCCGCCCGGCACCGCCGTCCGCTCCCGCTCGGGGGTGAAGAAGGCGCGGGCGAGGGCTTCGAGATCGGCGAGCGTCTCGATGTGGACCGCCGCCTCCCGGAAGCGAGCGCCGTCCCGGAACCCCTTCGCGAAGTCGCAGGAGAGCTTCCGCATCAGCCGGATCCCCGTGTACTCCCCGCGCAGGCGCGCGAGGTCGCGGGCGAGCTCGAGGAGGTGGTCGCGGACCTCCTCTGCGCCCGGTGGGGGAGGGGCCTCCCCGGTCCGGAGCACCGCGAGGATGTCCCGGAAGATCCAGGGGGTGCCGAGCGCGCCCCGCCCGATCACGATCCCGTCGCAGCCCGTCTCCCGGAACATGCGCAGCGCCTTGCCGGGAGAGTCGATGTCCCCGTTCCCGAGGACGGGAATCGGGACGGAGCGCTTCACCTCGGCGATGATCGAGAGGTCGGCCCGCCCCGAGTAGAGCTGCTCGCGCGTGCGGCCGTGGACGGTGACGGCCGCGGCGCCCGCGGAGGCGACCGCGCGCGCGACGTCGGGGGCGTTGCGCCGACCCTCGTCCCAGCCCGCGCGCATCTTGACCGTCACCGGGATCGAGACCGCCCGGGCCATCGCCTCGATGACGGCGGCCGCGTCGCGGGGATCCTTCATGAGGGAGCACCCGGCGCCGGAGCCGGCGATCTTCGGGACCGGGCAGCCCATGTTCACGTCGACGAGGTGGAAGCCCGCCCCCTCGATCGCGCGCGCGGCCTCCGCCATCTCCGCGGGGACGGTCCCGAAGACCTGGGCCGAAAGGGGCTCCTCGAGGGGGCTGCGATCGAGGAGGCTCCAGGTCTTGCCGTCGCGGAAGGAGAGGGCCTTCGCGCTCACCATCTCCGTCACGGTGAGCCCCGCTCCGAACCGGCGGCAGAGCATCCGGTAGGGGAGGTTCGTCGCCCCGGCCATCGGCGCGAGGGCGAGAGGGACCGGGACGGTGACGGGCCCGATCCGGATCGGACCGGGCGCGGGGAGCGGGGAAACGGTGTCCAAGGCGGGGACTATAGTGGGCGGATGCGCGGACGGGCGATCCTCCTCGCGGTCTCCATCGGCGCGGCGGGATGCGGCCGGCAGGAGCCGAAGGCTCCTCATGAGGCGGAGCCGAAGGCCGCGCCGCCGCCGGCGCCGGAGGTCCCGCGGGAGCTCGCGGTCGTCCATCGCCACCCCCGCCTCTACGAGAGGGACACGGCCGACCTCTTCTCCGCCTGGACGGAAAAGATGTCCGGGTCGGCCGGAGTCGAGGTCCTCCCGTGGGCCCGGGAGCGCCTGGCGGAGGCGGGCGTGGCGGCCCTCCCGGCGATCCGGAACGCCTTCACCCTCGCCTACGGGAGGCCCGAGAACGCGCCGACCCTGTCGAACCTCTGCGAGGTCCTCGGCCTCCTGCGTTCCCCGGAGGGGGTCGGACCGCTGCGCGAGGCCCTCACGCATCCGAACGGAGGGGTGCGGGAGAGCGCGATGCGCTCGCTCGCCGCCATCGGCTCGCCCGAGGCGGTCGGGGATCTCGGGGTCGTCTTCGAGCAGGATCCTCTCTCCGCCCACCGTCGCGCCTGCCTCCGCGCGATGGCCGCGGCCCGGTCGCCGGACGCCGCGGGCTTCCTCCGCAGCATCCTCGCGAACCCCGGCTTCCTCGAGTTCCACCGGGATGCGGTGGACCTCCTCGCCGCGTTTCCCGAACCCCTCGCCCGGCCGGGTTTCCGCGAGGCGCTGGCGCGGAGGGAGCGCCCCCTCCAGCTCGCCGCCGCGAAGGGCCTCGCCGTCCACGGCGACCCGGAGGCGATCGCGACACTCGAGGAGTTCGCCCGTTCGCCGGAGCCGGGAGAGCGGGTCGAGGCGGCCGCGGGGCTCGGCGCGGCCCGGCGCCTCGACCTCCTCGCGCCCCTCTCCCGCGACCCGGTCTGGATGGTGCGCGCGGCCGTCGCCGCCGCCGTCGGGATCGCCACGGGGACGCCTCCGCAGCTCGCCGCGCCCCGCCCGCCCTGGATGGCGCCTCCTCCTGCTCCCTGGCCCGAGGGGAAGGAGGCCGGCGTCGCGATCCTGCGGTCGCTCCTCGGGGACGGGGAGCTGGGCGTCCGGAGCGAGGCGTGTCGCCGCCTCTGCGCGCTGGGGGAGCGCGACGTCCTCCAGCGCCACCTCGACGCGCTCAACTCCCCCGAGGCGGCGCAGGTGCGGGAGGCGCTGGAGGTCCTCGTCGACCCGGGCGTCCGTGGGGTAGAGGCGATCCCGGCGATCCTCGCGCGGCTCGCGACGACGCAAGGGGCGCAGCGGCGCCCGTACCTCCAGGCGCTGGGCCACCTGCGGGATCCGCGAGGGGCGGAGGTGCTCGCGAAGGACATGCGCGAGGCGGTCGCCGTCCGCACGGACGAGGGGACCCTCGCCGACTACGCCGCCCTCATGCTCTCGAACCTCGGGGAGGCCGCGATCCCTCACCTCCAGGCGGCCCTCGCCCGGGACCAGGACCCGGACCTGCGGAGGCGAGCCGCGCGCGCGGCCACGTTCATGCCGGTCCCGGCGGCGGGAGACCTCCTTCTCGAGGTCGCGACGCGGATCGGGGAGGACCCGGCCCTGCGCGCGATCGCGATCCGGGCGGCCCCGCGCGTCGCCGGCCCGAGGGCGGCGGCGCCCCTCAAGCGCGCGCTCTACGCCGAGCCGGACCCCGCCGTCCGGAACTACCTCAACTGCGTCCTTCACGATTTTTTCTGACGGGAGGAACGAAGGGGCGCCACTCCTCCGCATCGGCGCCGAAGCGCCTCGTCTTGCGGGGGCCCGCGGCCGTCGGGTCGGGTGGCACCTCCGCGGCCGTGACGGGAAGGGGGGACGCGAGCCCCCCGTAGCGGCGCCGCCCGTTGCGGGTCTCGTAGCCTGTCCCCGTCTCGTCCATCCAGAAGGCGGCGTTGCCGGTGCGGCCGTACTCGAGGGGCCAGGCGAGGATCACGTAGCCCGCGGCAGGGGCCGAGGCCGCGCCCTCGGGCCGGGGGCGCTGGGTCAGGCGGAAGAGGTAGCCCTCCGCCTCGAGGATCCCGTCCGCCGGCGCCCACGCCCCGCGGAGCCGGGGGACGTCGAGCGCCCCGATCGAGTCGGGCGGGCGGCCCTCCGCGCTCGCCCGCGCCTTCGCGGCGGCGGCGATCTCCGAGAGGACCCTGACCGCGGCCGCCTCCTTCCGGGCCAGGCTCTTTCCCTTCCAGCGGGGGTAGGAGACGGCCCCGAGGAGGAGGAGAATCGAGGCGGTGAGCAGCGCCTCGATCCTCGTCAAACCGGCCGCGCGGCGGCGCCTGAGATTTCCCCGCATGGACGGGCTGGGGCGGGGATTGTAGGGGAGGGGAAGGATGGAGCGAGAGCCGCCTTCCCGGTTCGACCCCTCCGCGCTCGCCTCCTCCCGGCGCGGAGGCGGCGCCGAGGCGTCGGAGGTGGTCGCGCGTCTCCGGCGGGCGGGCCACGAGGCCCACCTCGCCGGCGGAGCCGTCCGCGACCTCCTCCTCGGCCGCGAGCCGGGGGACTTCGACGTCGCGACCTCCGCCCGCCCCGAGGAGGTCGCCCTCCTCTTCCCGAAGACCGTCCCGGTCGGCGTCGCGTTCGGGACGATCGCCGTGGTCGGGGAGAAGGAGACGGTGCAGGTCACGACGTTCCGGACGGACGGGAGGTACCTCGACGCCCGCCACCCCGAGAGCGTCACCTTCGGGGACGCGCGCGGGGACGCGCGGCGGCGGGACTTCACCGTGAACGGCCTCTTCGGGGACCCCGAGAGCGGGGAGGTCCTCGACTTCGTGGAGGGGCTCGCCGACCTCCGCGCCCGGAGGATCCGCGCGATCGGCGAGCCGCTCGAGCGGTTCCGGGAGGACGCGCTGCGGATCGTGCGCCTCCCCCGCTTCGCGGCGGAGCTCGACTTCGAGCCCGATCCGGCGACGGAGGAGGCGGCGAGGGCGAGCGCCCCCCTCCTCGCCCGGATCAGCGCCGAGCGGCTGCGCGACGAGATCGTGAAGATCCTCACCTCCCCGGCCCCGAGTCGCGGGCTCCGCCTCCTCGACCGCCTCGGGATCCTCCCGGTCCTCCTCCCCGAGGTCGCCGCCATGAAGGGGGTCGCCCAGCCCCCGCAGTTCCATCCGGAGGGGGACGTCTTCGAGCACACCTGCCTCGTCCTCGACCACCTCGAGCCCCGGACGGTGGTCCTCGCCCTCGCCGCCCTCCTCCACGACGTCGGCAAGCCCCCGACGTACCGCGTCGCGGACCGGATCCGCTTCGACGGGCACGCGAAGCTCGGGGGGGAGATCACCGCGCGGATCCTGCGGCGCCTCCGGCTCTCGAACCGGCAGGTCGAGGCGGTCGCGCGCCTCGTGGCGGACCACCTCCGGATGCCCGACGTTCCCAAGATGCGCGAGGGACGCCGGCGCCTCTTCCTCCGGCGCCCGGACTTCGAGGACCTCCTCGCGCTCCACCGGGCCGACTGCCTCGGCTGCCACGGGGACCTCGAGGTCCACCGCGCGGTGAGCGAGGCGCGCGCCCGGCTCCGGGAGGAGGAGCTGCGTCCGCCCCGCCTGCTCACGGGGGCGGACCTCCTCGCCCTCGGCTACCGTCCCGGTCCGCGGATGGGGGAGATCCTCCGCGCCCTCGAGGTCGCCCAGCTCGAGGGGGAGGTCCCGGACCGCGAGGCGGCGCTCGCCTGGGTGCGCGCGGGCTACCCTCTCAAGGGCACGGAGGCGGGTGGCCGATAGGGCGACCCATGTCGGGTCGCCAGGGCACCTTCGAGTCGTTTCGATCGCAGCGCGGCCCCCGCGGCGCCCGCCGTGGGCGCGAGGGACGCCCGACGCCGGCCAAGGCGGAGCTCCTGAAGCTCCTCGAGTCGGCGGAGAAGCAGGACCTCCTCGATCGCCAGCTCAAGCGGGAGATGGAGGAGTTCTTCGAGGACTCGGCGCGGCTGGCGGCGCAGGCGCTGCGCAAGCTCACCGACGCCGAGCGCAAGCGCATCGAGCAGAA
>CBRGOK010000095.1:0-9464 GCA_967798035.1 uncultured bacterium | reverse complement strand
ACGTCGACGCGGACGGCGACCTCGACGCGCTCGTCGGGAACGCCAGCCCCGGTGCCCAGAGCCGCCTTCTCCTCAATGGGGGAGTCGGAGCGCTGGCGGACGCCACCGCGTTGAGCCTTCCCCCGCTCCTCGCCGACACGCGGGCGGTCGCGCTGGGGGACATGGACGGGGACGGCGACCTCGACGCGCTGCTCGGGAACTTCGCCCAGCAGGATCGCCTCTACCTGAACGGCGGGACGGGAATCTTCACCGACGCCACCGCGACGAACCTCCCGGCGATCGTGGCCCTCACCCAGGCGGTCGCGATCGGGGACGTGGACGGGGACGGCGACCTCGACGCGCTCCTCGGAACCACGGGTTCCTATCCGGGGGGGCAGAACCGTCTCTACCTCAATGGCGGGGCGGGGCTCTTCACGAACGCCACGGCGAGCAACCTCCCGGCCCTCCTCGGAGACACGCGCGCCGTCGCCTTCGGGGACGTGGACGGAGACGGGGATCTCGACGCTTATGTGGGGAACGGGTACCTCGCGGTCCCCTTCGGGTCCTCGAACTACGACCGCCTCACCCTCAACGACGGCGCGGGAGTTTTCACGCTCGTCCCGTCCGGCATCCTCGGCGTCGTCCCGGACACGCGGGCGGTCGCCCTCGGGGATGTCGACGGGGATGGGGACCTCGATGCGCTCGTGGGGAAGACGGGGCAGAACCGCCTCTACTTCAACAGCGGGACGGGAGTGTTGACGGATGTCACGGGGGGCAATCTCCCGGCCGCTCCCGGACAGACGCCGGCGGTCGCCTTCGGGGACCTTGACGAGGACGGGGATCTCGACGCCTTCGTGGGGATGGATATCCAGGACCGCCTGTATCTGAACGGGGGAGCGGGGGTGTTCGCGGACGCGACCGGAGGGAATCTCGTCGCGATCAACGACGGCGCGCGGGCTCTCGCCCTCGGGGACCTCGACGGGGACGGCGACCTCGACGCGTTGGTCGGGAACTCCGGGAGCGGGAACACCGGCGCGCAGAACCGCCTGTACACGAACCTCACGCGCCAGCTCGCCTGGCGCGGGATCCCCCGGGCGGGGAAGCCCCTGACGCTCGAGCTGTGGGGTCCCGCGAATGGCTCGTGGCTGCTCGCCGCATCGGCCGCCGTCTCGAACATCCCGCTGCCCCCCTTCGGCACGCTGCGACTCGATCCGGCGACCCTGTTCATCGTCGCGGGTGGACCTCTCGACCCGCAGGGCCTCGCGAGCCTGACGTTCCCCGTGCCCGCGAATCCCGCCCTGATCGGCCTCTCCCTGAATTGGCAGGCGGTCGTCGGGCCGCCGCTGCGGTTCACGAACCTCGAGGTCACGACGGTCACCGATCTCTAACGGCCTCGCCCGGACTGACTCGGCGCGACCGTCCCGATCGGCGCCGCGGGAGGGGGGCTTCCTGTTTGTGCCTTTCTGGCGAAGCGACCTCCTCCCGCCCGACCGGAAGTCCAGGCTCGTCTCGACCGCTCCCGCTCCGGAGGGCGCGCGCACCGGTGGCAGTCGCCGGAGGGGAGGCCTAGGATCCGCCCGCGTCTCGGGGCTCTCCCAGAAAGGACGCTCATGATGCGACACGGAATCCTCCCGGCGCTGGGCGCGGCCGCCCTGATCGCCCAGGCGCCCGCGGCCCAGGCGACGACCGCCTCTCCCGCCTTCCAGGGAGCCGGGGAGCGCCGGTCCGAAGTCTCGCAGGATCCGGAGCGCAAGGCGCTCGAGGAGAAGGTCCAGCGGTACCTCGCCGCCCTGGAGGGATCGGTCGACCGCGGGGATTCGCGCCGCCGGATCCTCGCACGGATCGATCGGCGGATCGGCGAGGCGGTGGAGCGCCTCCGCGCCGAAGTGCACGCGATCGTCGAGGAGGAGCTGGCCCGGAACGAGCCCGGGCCCGTCGAGGATGTCGATGAAGCCCGGCTCGGGGCCGCCTGGCGGTTGGACATCTTCGGCTCCGCCCAGCCCTGGATGGGAGTCGAACTCGCCGCGCAGGAGGGGGCCGAGAGCCTGAAGGTGAAGCGCGTGCTTCCCGTGAGTCCGGCGGCGGAAGCGGGTCTCCGCGAAGGGGACCGCATCCTTTCGGTGCTGGGCGTCCCGGTCGCGGACCGCGCGGAGCTGGGCGCCGTGCTCGGCACGCGGATGCCGGGGGACCGGGTCGAGGTGAAGGTCCGGCGCGAGGGGGAGGAGGTCGTGCTCTTCCTCGTGCTCGGCCTCCATCCGGAGGGGCGTTCCGCCGCCGTCGACGAGGACGACGAGGAAGCGCGGCTCGCCGCGGAGCGCCCGGAGGGGGGGAGTGCGCGGGAGGTCGCGTTCGGGGAGGATCCGGAGACGGTGAAGATCGGCTTCGAGGAGACGCAGTCGGGGCAGCCCCCGAAGGGGTGGTCCTTCGCGCGGACCGGGGAGGGCCCCGAGGGGAAGTGGACGGTCGAGAACGACGGGGAGAACTCCGTCCTGAAGCAGTCCTCGGCCGACCGGACCAATTCCCGCTACCCCGTCGCCGTCCTCGACGGGAAGCAGTTCGGCGACTTCACCCTCTCGGCCCGGTTCCGGCCGATCTCGGGCGAGGTCGACCAGGCGGGGGGGGTCGTCTTCCGCTACGTCGACGCCAACCGCTACCTGATCTGCCGCGCGAACGCCCTCGAGGGGAACTTCCGCCTCTACACGGTGATCGACGGCAAGCGCCAGCAGTTGAAGTCGCAGGACGTGAAGGTGCTCGCGAAGGAGTGGCACACGATCCGGGTCGAGTGCCGGGGCAAGGAGGTGAAGTGCTCCTTCGACGGAGGGACGCCCCTCGTCGCGGAGATCGAGGGGTTCGCGCCCGGGAAGGTCGGCTTCTGGACGAAGGCCGACTCCGTGACGCTCTTCGACGACCTGGAGGTCGAGCCGATCTCGAAGTAGGGGCCCTCACCCCCGCGGGTGGAAGCGCCGGTGAAGCTCCTTCACCCGGGAGCGGTCGACGTGGGTGTAGATCTCCGTCGTCGCGATCGAGGCGTGGCCGAGGAGCTCCTGGACCACGCGCAGGTCCGCGCCGCCCTCGAGGAGGTGGGTGGCGAAGGAGTGGCGCAGGACGTGGGGGGAGACGCGCTTTCGGATCCCGGCGGCCCTCGCGTAGCGCTGGAGAAGCCGCATCGCCTGGAAGCGGTCGAGGGGCTTGCCGGAGCGGGTGAGGAAGACGCGGTCGGATCCCGACTTGGCGGCGAGTGGGGGGCGGAAGTCCTCTAGCCAGCGGCGGAGGGCCTGGATCGCCCGGGCGCCGAAGGGGACTAGGCGCTCGCGGTTCCCCTTTCCGTGGACCCGGGCGAAGCTCAGGTCGAGTCGGAGGTCCGGGGAGGCGAGGCCGAGGACCTCGGAGATCCGACCGCCCGTGGCGTAGAGCAATTCGAGGAGGGCCCGGTCGCGGGCTCCGAGGGGGGCGTCCGCGTCGGGCCGGGCGAGGAGGGCGCGGACCTCCTCGACGGTGAGGGCGTCGGGGAGGCGCTTCCAGAGGCGCGGGGCCTCGAGGGTGAGGGTCGGGTCGGAGGGGATCCGGCCCTCCGAGGCGAGGAAGCGGTAGAAGGTCCGGGTCGCCGAGAGGGACCGGGCGATCGAGGCCGGGGCGGCGCCGTCGGCGCGGAGGTCGCGCAGGTGGGCGCGCAGGGGCTCGGCCTTCCCGGTCCGGTACGAGCGGAAGCGGGAGCGGAGGAGGGAACGGGCGAGGGCGCCGAGATCGCGTCGGTACGCGGTGAGGGTGTTTTCGGAGAGGCCCCCCTCGACCCGGAGGTGGGCGAGGAAGTCGTCCAGGTCGACTTGGAAGGAGGCGGCGGGCGGAGCGTCGGGCACCGCGGACTTTTACCCGAAGGGCGCGAGCGGATCTCCACGAAGCGCTCCGACCCGCTTGATGAGCACGGGGTATCCTCCTACACTTCCCGCCCCTTTCGGTGGCCAGGTAGCCGTTGGGGCGGGCGGGATGTCGCGATATCAGAGGCCCGTTCGCATGACGAAACTCACGAAGAGCGAGATCAAGGCCTTCCGCGCCCTGCTCCTCGAGCAGCGGGAAGCCCTCTCGGGGAACATCCGCGCGATGGAGGGGGAGGCCCTGAAGTCCTCCGAGCAGGACTTCTCCGTCGACCACATGGCGGACCACGGCTCCGACAACTTCGAGCAGGACTTCACCCTCGGGCTGATCGAGTCCGAGGAGGAGCGGGTGCGGGAGATCCACGAGGCCCTCGAGCGGATCCTCGCCGGAACCTACGGCGACTGCGAGGCTTGCGCCAAGCCGATCGCGAAGAAGCGGCTCCTCGCGGTCCCCTGGACGCGCCACTGCATCGACTGCCAGCGCGCCGCCGAGCGGGAGAGCGCCTAGGCGGGGAGGGACGGTGGAGGAGACCGTTCCGGAAGAGGGCCACGGGCGCGGCTTCCGCGGGAAGTCGCTCTTCCTCGCCGTCGCCGCCCTCGGCACGGCCGTCGACCTCCTCACGAAGGGGATCGTCTTCGACTTCCTCTCCCGGCTGCGGGGGCCCTACGAGGTCATCCCCGGCTTCTTCTACCTCGACGACGTCGAGAACCCCGGCGGGGTCTTCGGGATGGGGAAGGGCCTCACCGTCCCGCTCGCGATCGCGCGGGGGGTCGCCCTCCTCGTCATCCTCGCCTTCGTCCGCGGGACGCCCCGGACCGAGCGGCTCCAGCACCTGTGCCTCGGCTTCCTCTTCGCCGGCGCGCTCGGCAACCTCTACGACAACATCACGAACAAGGGGAACGTCCGCGACTGGCTCGACTTCTACCTCCTCGGCGGGGACCGGGGCCACTTCCCGACCTTCAACGTCGCCGACTCGATGATCTGCGTGGGGGCGTTCCTCCTCCTCGTGCAGGGCCTCTTCGCGCGCCGCTCCCCCGGACCCTCGGAGGCGAGGAGCGGCGCCTAGCGCGCGTTGCCCCTTCGCGGGGGGGCCCCTAGGATCCGCGACCATGCTGGAGGTCTCGCTCGGCGGACTGCGCCTCCGCAACCCCGTGATGACGGCATCGGGGACCGCCGGCCACTCGACGGAGCTCGCCCCCTTCGGCGACCTCCGGTCGCTCGGCGCGATCGTCCTGAAGACCGTCACGCGGCTGCCCCGGCCCGGCAACCCTCCGCCGCGGCTCTTCGAGACCCCCTCCGGGATGCTCAACTCGATCGGCCTCGAGAACCGGGGGGTCGATCACTTCCTCGAGCAGGAGCTTCCCGAGGTCGCCCGCGTCGGCGTCCCCGTCGTCGTCAACATCGGGGCCGAGAGCGCCGAGGACTTCGCCGCCCTCGCGGCGAAGGTCGGCGAGGCGCCGGGCTGCGCGGCGATCGAAGCGAACCTGTCGTGCCCGAACGTGCAGGGGGGGGCGCTCCCCTTCTCCTCGACCGCGGCGGCGTGCGGGGAGGTGGTCCGGAGGATCCGGGCGGCGACGAAGAAGCCCCTCCTCGTCAAGCTCTCCCCCAACGTGACGCGGATCGGGGAGATCGCGCGGGCGGCGGAGGCGGAGGGGGCCGACGCCGTGACGGCGGTGAACACCCTCCTCGGCCTCGCGATCGACTGGCGCGGGCGGCGGACCCGGCTCGGCGCGGGGTGGGGAGGGCTCTCGGGCCCGGCGATCCGCCCCGTCGCGGTCCGGATGGTCTACGAGTGCGCCCGGGCGGTCCGCATCCCGATCGTCGGCTGCGGCGGGATCGCCTCGGCGGAGGACGTCTGCGAGTTCCTCGCCGCCGGGGCGACGGCGGTGCAGGTCGGGACCTGGAACTACGTCGATCCGTCGGCGGCATGCCGGATCGCCTCGGAGCTCCCCGAGCTGCTGCGCGTCGCCGGATTCGGGCACGTCCGGGAACTCGTCGGCTGCGTCCGGATCGAGCCCGGGGGGGCGGCAGGGGGATGAGGTCCGCGGGATGAACCTGGCGGAGCTCACCCCCGCGCACTTCGCGCGCGCCCTGGAGATCTACCTGCGATTGGCGCACCCGGGCGGAGCCCCGCCTCGCCTGAGGATCCCCGACCTCCGCAGCGCCCACGACGCGCAGTCGGCCTTCGCCCGCTTCGAGGACGAGACGCGTCCGACCGCGAACCGCGCCCGCCGCTACGTGCTCCGCCTCGGCAACGCCCGCTACCCCTTCATGAAGCTCGTCGTCCACGAGCACCTCCTCGCCGGGGAGTTCACCTTCGCGGTCGACACGCACGACGAGATGGAGGTGAAGCCGACCTATCCCGACTACGACGCCTGGGTGCGGCTGCGCGACTTCAACCGGGGACTCAAGGAGAAGATCGAGGAGGCCTGGTACAAGGAGGGGATCCCGACGGCCGTCTCGCTGAAGGCCGCCTGCCTCCAGGCGGAGGGGCGGTTCCCCGGCGCGAAGCGCCGGACCGTGCTCGTCGTCGACGACCAGGCGGACCTCGCCGAGGGGACGGCGGCGCTCCTGCGCGCGGAGGGGTATGCCGTGGAGGTCGCGAGCAGCGGGGAGGAGGCGCTCGAGGAGATCGGGCGGATCCGGCCCGACCTCGTCCTCCTCGACTACGAGATGCCGGGGATGGACGGGCTCAAGGTCCTCGAGGAGCTGCGCGCCCGGCCCGCGACGCGGCAGGTGCCTGTCCTCCTCGCGAGCGCGGCGGCGCTCCCGTTCGAGGAGTTCGCGCGCGCGGACGGCTTCCTCGTGAAACCGTTCGACCGCGAGGACTTGCGGCGCTTCGTCGCGGGGCTCCTCGAGCGCGGCTCGCCTTCCGAACCGCCGCGCCCGGCGCTATAGGTGGACCGTTTCGCTCCCGGGAACCGGCCCTGAAATTCGACATCGACACCCTCGCCGACCGCGTCGCCTCCTTCTCGATCGGGGTCGGCCGGACGCTCCGCTCCCTCTTCGGGTCCCGCAACGAGCGGGTGATCCGAAGCCTCGTCCCCGTCGTCCGCAAGGTCGCCTCCCTCGAGGCCGAGGTGGAGAAGCTCTCGCAGGCGGACATGCGGGAGAAGATGGCGGCCTTCAAGAAGGCGATCGTGGCGGAGGAGACGACGCTCGAGGCGGTCCTCCCCGAGGTCTTCGCCCTCGTCCGGGAGGCCTCGAAGCGGGCGACGAGGCTCCGCCCCTTCGACGTCCAGGTCCTCGGGGGGCTCGTCCTCCACCGAGGGAAGATCGCCGAGATGGCGACGGGGGAGGGGAAGACCCTAGTCGCGACGCTCCCGGCGACGCTGAACACCCTCGAGGGGAAGGGGGTCTTCATCGTCACGGTGAACGACTACCTCGCCCGGCGGGACCGGGACTGGATGGGGCCGATCTACGAGTACCTCGGCCTCACGGTCGGGGCGATCCAGGCGCACATGGAGCCGAGGCTGCGCCAGAAGGAGTACGCCTGCGACATCACGTACGGGACGAACAGCGAGTTCGGGTTCGACTACCTGCGGGACCACATGAAGGTGCGGGTGGAGGACCAGGTCCAGCGCTTCCTCAACTACGCGATCGTCGACGAGGTCGATTCCATCCTGATCGACGAGGCGCGCACCCCCCTCATCATCTCGGGGCCCGCGGAGGAGTCCTCCGAGCGCTACCTCGTCGCGGACCGGCTCGCGCGCCGGCTCCGGCCCGAGCTCCACTTCGAGGTGAAGGAGAAGGAGCACCAGGCCCTCCTCACGGACGAGGGGATCGAGGAGGCGGAGCGGATCGCCGGCGTCGACACTTTCTACAGCGGCCGGAACATGGACTGGCCGCACCTGATCGAGACGGCGCTGCGCGCGCACCACCTCTACCGCAACGAGCGCGACTACGTCGTCAAGGAAGGGGAGATCATCATCGTCGACGAGTTCACGGGCCGCCTCATGCACGGCCGGCGATGGTCCGACGGCCTGCACCAGGCCGTCGAGGCGAAGGAGGGGATCCGCCCGCGCGAGGAGAACCAGACCCTCGCCACGATCACCTACCAGAACTACTTCCGCCTCTTCCGCAAGCTCGCCGGAATGACGGGGACCGCGATGACGGAGGCGGCCGAATTCGCGAAGATCTACGACCTCGACGTCGTCCAGGTCCCCCCCAACCGCCCGATGCGGCGCGCGAACCACGACGACGTCGTCTACCGCACGGAGCCCGAGAAGTGGAAAGCGATCTCGAACGAGATCGCCGAGGTCCACAAGAAGGGGCAGCCCCTCCTCGTCGGGACGATCTCGATCGAGAAGTCGGAGAAGCTCTCGGGGATGCTCTCCCGCCGCGGGGTCCCCCACCAGGTCCTCAACGCCAAGTACCACGAGCGGGAGGCGCAGATCGTCGCCCAGGCCGGCCGCAAGGGGGCGGTAACCGTCGCGACGAACATGGCCGGCCGCGGGACCGACATCCTCCTCGGGGGGAACCCCGAGGGGCTGCTGCGGGACCGGCTCGCCGCGGAGGGGATCGAGATGACCGACCCGCGCGTGCCGGAGCTGCGGACGCAGTTCGAGGCGCTCGCGAAGGCCGAGCACGACGAGGTCGTCGGCCTCGGCGGGCTCTACGTCCTCGGGACGGAGCGGCACGACGCGCGGCGGATCGACAACCAGCTGCGGGGGCGCACGGGACGCCAGGGGGACCCGGGGGAGAGCCGCTTCTTCCTCTCCCTCGAGGACGACCTGATGCGGAAGTTCTACCGGGACTGGGTGAAGAACTTCATGAAGCGCCTCGGGATGGAGGAGGACCAGGACATCCGCTCCGGGATGGTGACGCGCGCGATCGAGCGGGCCCAGAAGAAGGTCGAGCAGTGGCACTTCGAGGCGCGCAAGAACGTCCTCGAGTACGACGAGGTGATGGACAAGCAGCGCCGCCTGATCTACGCGAGCCGCCAGGAGGTCCTCGAGGCGGTGGGCCTGAAGGAGAAAGTCCTCGACATGGCGGAGGAGCAGGTCGAGAGCGCCGTCGTCCTCTACGGGGCGGAGAACGACTGGGCGGGCCTCGCGAAGTGGGCGAAGCACAAGTTCGGCTTCGAGGTCGAGGCGGAGGCGCTGAAGGCGAAGGGGTCGGAGGACGGGGCGGGGGCGAAGGACGGCACGGGGGCGAAGGCCCACCTCCTCGCCGAGGTCGCCCGCCTCTACGAGGAGCGGGAGAAGGCCGAGGGGTCGGAGACGATGCGCAAGATCGAGCGCTACCTCCTCATGAGCGCGATCGACGCGAAGTGGAAGGACCACCTCTACGCGATGGACGCCCTGAAGTCGGGGATCGGGCTCCGCGGCTACGCGCAGGTCGACCCGAAGAACGAGTACAAGCGGGAGGGGTACGGGAAGTTCGAGCAGCTCCTCGCCGCGGTCGGCGACGAGGTGACGAACCTGATCTTCAAGGTCCGCATCGCCGGGGAGGACGAGCGCCGCCTCGGGCGCGCCGCCGCCCCCGCGGCGTCGGCCTCGCCCGCGCCGGTCGGGGCGAGCGCGACGATCGCGAACCCGCAGGTCGCGAGGGCCCCTGCGCCGCAGGCCCCGGCGCCGCGGAACGTGCCGCCCCACCTCGCCTTCGACCTC
>CBRGOK010000094.1:0-9472 GCA_967798035.1 uncultured bacterium | reverse complement strand
ATCGAGTCGCTCCTCCTCGGCCTCCCCTCCCGCGAGCGGACGATCCTCCGCCTGCGGTACGGGCTCGGCGGCAGGCGGCCTCGCACGCTCGAGGAGCTCTCGGAGATCTTCTCCGTCTCGCGCGAGCGCGTGCGCCAGCTCCAGCTCCGGGCCCTGGAGAGGGTTCGGGAGGGGGCCGACCGGGTGGGTCTCGCCTCGTTCCTCTCCTGAGGGTCCCGGAGGGTGCCCGGGCGATCGCAAAGGCCGGATCTCGCGGGGCCGGGCCCCTTTAGGCGCTCGTACCTCCCCGTCGAGAATGGGGTATACTCCGACCGGCAAGGCCCTCCGTGGGAGCGGGAGGAGTATCGGCGGGTTCTTGCGGGAGCGACCATGTTCCGTTCTCGTCACGCAGGCGCAATCCTGGGTTTCGTCCTCGCCGCCGCTCTGGCGGCATGCGATCCCTCGGACGGGTCGAGGGGATCCTCCGACCCCATCGGGCCGCCCCCGCACGGGGATCCCACCCAGCCCCCCACGCCCACGCGGGGCGAGCTGCCTCCCGAGCCGCCCGGCCGCGGACCCGGGGAAGGTCCTTCGGCCCCTCCGCCCCCCGTCCCCGAGCCGGGCACCGTGCTCCTCGTCGGATCGGGCCTCGCGAGCATGGCGATGCTCGCCCGCCGTCGCCGGCGCGCCCTCGCCGCGCAGGGTCAGCCGGAGCAGAAGTAGCTCAGGGATAGATCCGGTAGAGCATCCTCGGGAACGGGACGCATTCCCGCAGGTGCTCGACGCCGCAGATCCAGGCCACCGTCCGCTCCAGACCCAGTCCGAATCCCCCGTGGGGAACGGAGCCGTAGCGACGCAGGTCGAGGTACCACTCGAAGGCCTCCCTCGGCAGCTTGTGTTCGGCGACCCTCGCGACGAGGGTCTCGTAGTCGTCCTCCCGCTGGGCCCCCCCGATGATCTCGCCGTACCCCTCGGGGGCGAGAACGTCGACGCAGAGCGCCTTCCCCGGATCCGCGGGGTCGCGCTTCATGTAGAAGGCCTTCACCGCGTGGGGGTAGCGGTGGACCATCACCGGGCGATCGTGGCGCTGCGAGAGCGCCGCCTCCTCCGGGGCTCCGAAGTCCCCCCCCTCCTCGAACGGAATCCCCGACTCCCGGAGAAACCGGGCCGCCTCTGCGTAGGAGATCCGCGGGAAGGGGCGCTTCACGGACTCGAGTTTCCCGAGGTCGCGCTCGAGGACCTTCAGCTCCTCCTTCCGGGTCTCGAGCACCGTCGAGACGGCGTCGACGAGCATCTCCTCCGCGAGGTCCATCACATCCTCGAGGGTCGCGAAGGCCATCTCGGGCTCGAGCATCCAGAACTCCGTCAGGTGGCGGCGCGTCTTCGACTTCTCGGCGCGGAAGGTCGGCCCGAAGCAGTAGACGCGGCCGAGCGCCATCGCCGCGGCCTCCGCGTAGAGCTGGCCCGACTGCGTGAGGAAGGCCTTCTCCCCGAAGTAGTCCGCGGCGAAGAGGGTCGTCGTCCCCTCGCACGCGCTCGGCGTGAAGATCGGGGAGTCGACGCAGACGAAGTCCTTCTTCCGAAGGAAGTCGCGCAGCGCGCCGATGACGGCGTCCCGCACGCGCAGGATCGCGGCCTGCCGGCGCGAGCGCAGCCAGAGGTGGCGGTGCTCGAGGAGGAAGGCGGGCCCGTGCTCCTTCGGCGTGATCGGATACCCCTCGGCGCGGTGGATCACCTCCATCTCCTCGAGGGAGATCTCGGCGCCCCCGGGCGCCCGCGGCTCCTCCCGGACGCGCCCGCGCACGAGGAGGGAGGACTCCTGGGTGAGGGCCCCGACGGCCTCGAAGAGGGGCTCGGGCACCTCGCCGCGGACCGCCACCGCCTGGACGATCCCCGTCCCGTCCCGGACCTGGAGGAAGTGGATCTTCCCGCTCGAGCGGAGGTGGTAGACCCAGCCCCGCACCTCGGCCCGCGCCCCGGCGCGCGAACGCAAGCGAGCGACGGGGACCCAGGGGGCCTCTCGCCCCGCTTCCGGCGCTCCCGGGGCGCTCACGGGAAGAGGCCGTAGAGCGGTCGCAGCTCGACCTCGCGGATCGCCCCCTCGCGGATGAGGACCCGGCCCTTGTGGGGGACGTCCCCCCGCGCCGCCTCGACCGGGATGGCGAAGCCGCCTCCCGCGTCCTCGGGGATCCCCTCCTCCTCGCACACCTGGATCCGGTGGTAGCCGAGGTCCCGAAGGCGCGCCTCGATCGCCTCCCGCATGGGGCCGGGTCCCGGGGCGATCGGCCTCGCGAGCCCCTCCTCGATCCGCCAGAGCGCCCGCTCCAGGCGCGGGACCGCGTCGACCAGGGCCTGGAGGGAGGTCTCCAGGCGGCCGAGCTCGAGCCGGCCGACCGAGTCGGCGAGGGTCGCCGCTCGATCGTTGAGGAGCTCGATCCCCCGCAGCCGCCGGAGGTCCTCCTCGGCCCGCCGGACCCGGGCCGCGAGCGTCCAGGCGGCCGCGGCGACGACGGCGAGGCAAGCGACGAGGAGCGTGCCAAGGATGGTCGCCTCCATGGCCCCGGATCTTAGCGCACCCCTGCCGGGGCCTCGACCGCGGCGCCCCCCGGAGCCAATCCTCGGGGGGCCGGCCGCTAGGATGCCGCCCCCCCGCCCCGCCTTGACGCTCCCGGACGAGACCCCGCGGCCTCCGGACCCGCCGCCTCCCACGATCCGGATCGGCCGGAAGGTCCTCCTCTCCGTCGCCCTCGGGGCGGCCGTCTACCTGGCCCTGTGCCTGTACGCGGACCTGCCGGCCGTCCGGCGCGCCCTGGCGGACTTCCCGTGGGTCGTCTTCGCCGGAGTCCTCGCCCTCTCCTTCCTCAACTACTCGATCCGGTTCCTGAAGTGGGAGAGGTACCGCGGCATCCTCGGCGTCTCCCTCCCCGCGTCGGACTCCTTCCGGGTCTACCTCGCGGGATTCGCGCTCTCCGTCACCCCCGGCAAGATGGGGGAGGTCGTCAAGTCGGTCCTCCTCAAGCGGGAGACCGGGGCCCCGATCAGCGCCACGGCCCCGATCGTCGTCGCCGAGCGCTTCACCGACCTCCTCGGCTACCTCCTCCTCATGATCCTCGGCTACCTCGGCCACGGCCTGCTCGGCGCCACGGCGTTGGACCGCGGCTGGCTCGCCGTCTTCGCGACGGCCCTCCTCCTCCTCGTCGCGCTCCTCGTCCTCGCGACCTCGGAGCGCGCGGAGTCGCTCGCGGCGGCGATCGTTCGCCGGCTCCCGATCGTCGGCCCCTACGCCCCGAAGATCGAGGCGGCCTTCGCGAGCTCCCGGATCCTCCTCGCCCCGCGGCGCCTCCTCTTCCCGACGGGGATCTCCGTCCTCTCCTGGGGGTGCGAGTGTGTCGGCTTCCATCTCGTGGCGCGGGCCTTCGGGGCGCAGACCGACCTCGGCCTCTCGACCTTCGCCTACGCCTTCGCGGCGATCTTCGGCGCGATCTCGATGGTCCCCGGCGGGCTCGGCCTCACGGACGGCTCGCTCGGTTACCTCCTCGACCACCAGATGGGGCTCGACCGCTCCGCCGCGGCCGCCGCGACGATGGTGATCCGCACCGGCACCCTCTGGTTCGCCGTCGGCCTGGGGAGCCTCTCCCTCCTCCTGTCCCTCCGCCGGGACCGGGGGGCGCCCCCGACCACCTCCGCCCCACTCCGGGCGAGGAGCGCGGCGCCCGAGGGATCGCTCCGGGATTCGCCCTAAAGTCGCCTCCGTCCTGGTCCGAGAAGGGGTCCGGGTCCCCTCCGGGGCGCGGGCCCACGCGGGCGGTTCGCGCGCGGTCCCCCTAACCGGAGCCCCCTGAACGGAGCGCCTCCATGGACGCAGGCTTCGATCGACGGCGGGCGGCCGCCGGATTCACCTTCCTCGAGCTCGTCGTCGTGATCGCGATCCTCGCCGTGCTCGCCGGCATCCTCACGCCGATCGCCAAGAGCGCGATCGACGATTCCCGGGCGACGAAGATGGCAGGGCTCGCCTCCACGCTCTCGAAGGCGGCGCAGCGCTACTACTTCGACACGAACGGCCTCTCCCGGGAGTACTCCGACGACTCGGTGGCAGCGAACCGCCGCCTCTCCTCGGACCCCTCCTCCTTCGGCGTGACGGGATGGAAGGGCCCCTACCTCGAGGCGCCGCTTCGCAGCGACGACAACCCCTTCGGCGGCACCGTCCGCCTCCTCGACACGCTCGACGCGGCGACCCCCGGGGCCGCCGGGTTCGACCTCCTCGGGTCGGGGACGCCCAACCGGACCGGGGCCGGCAACTGCGTCCGGTTCGACGGCGTGCCGATGCCCATCGCGCGCCTCGTCGACGAGGAGATCGACCGGGGGGTCGCCGGGGCGTGGACCCAGACCGGATCGGTCGAGTACGAGTCGACGACACAGCAGCTCTTCGTCTTCGTCCTCGATCCGAAGAACTGATCCTCCCCGCCGACCCCGTCGGGCCTTCCACGGAGCGCGTCCCGGTCCTGGCCCGACGAGACGAGCGCCCACCGGGGGATTTCCCGCAGGGGGGAGGGACCTCGAGGGCGCGGGGCCGTTCCCTGGAATTCCGGGCGCTTCGGATCTCTAATCCGGGGGCCGTCGAGGCCCCGGCCCCGCGAAGACCACGACCATGCGCTCCGCCGCTTCGATCCTCCTCGCCGGGCTCCTCGTCCCGACGGCGCGCGCGGGCGTGACGTCGATCCAGAAGACGATCGGGGAACCGGGAGGCGCCTCCTGCTGCGGGACGGGGAACCCCCCGACCCTCTGCGACGGGCTCACCCCCGCGAGCGCGAGCGTCCAGTTCACCTACGACGACGCCACCCACACCCTCACGCTCCTCGTCGAGAACACATCCCCCGTCGCGCTGGACGTCCCCAATCCCCTCCTCACGAGCCTCCACTTCAACGTCCCCTACGGGGCCGTGACCGGGCTCGCGATCGTCTCGCAGTCGGGGACGGCGGGGGCGACCCCCGACTGGTCGCTCGTCTTCGACGCCGACAACACCGTCCCGCCCCACCCCGCCAAGCTCGACTGCCTCGGGGCCTTCAACGCGAAGCTCTTCCACGGCGGGACCTCGAACGCCATCGCGAACGCCTCGGCCACGACGATCGCGGCCCGGCCCGGCTCGTGGGTGGTCGGCCCGGTCACGTTCGTCCTCGACGTGACGACGGCGCCGGGCGCGGTCCTCGACGCGTCGGACTTCGCGAACGCCTTCTCCCACAATCCTCCCGGCGACGTGCAGGTGAACGTCGGCGCCTTCTTCAAGAAGGGGGGGCCGAACAAGAAGAAGGGGAGGATCTCCTGCGGCGCCCAGTGCGAGCCCTCCGCCTTCGTCCACGGCACGCCCAACGTCGGGGGCACCGTCCAGTTCGTCCTGAGCGGAGCCCCGGGCTGCTGCGGGTGCCTCGGCCTCTCCGTCGGCCCGGGGCCCTCGGTCTTCCCGAACGTCCCCGGCTCGGCCCCTGCCGTCGTCCCCCTTTCGTTGCCGATCTTCGTCCAGGTCCCGACGACGGCGCTCGCGGAAAATACGGTGGCGAGCATGCCGCGCGCGATCCCGAACATCCCGGCCCTCGCCGGGGCGACGTTTCACTTCGCCGCCGTCCTCATCCACCCCACGACCGGCGCTCTCTGGACCTCGACCGGCTCGAGCTTCACGGTCGTCCCCTAGCCGGTCCGGCCCCGGCCCCGCCCCTCCCGGGAACGCTAGCGCGGGCGGTTGTCCGTCACCGAGGAGCGCGCGGGATCCGCCTTCCCGGCCCGCTTCTTGGCGGGAAGCCCGAGCCCCTCGTGGTCGGCGACCCCGAGGATCCGGCGCGTGACGAAGTTGTAGACCGGCTTGCCGAGGGCGGCCCACCACCGGGCGGGCGCCGAGCGGTTCGCGAGAAGGCGCCGGTCCTCGGCCGTGAGTTGGTCGGGCCGGCGCTTGGCCTTCTGCTTGAGGACGTGCCGCAGATCGTCGCGCCGCATCGTCGCGAAGATCGCCTCCCGGATCCGCCCCCGCCGCGGGAGGATCACGGCGAGCTGGAAGTCGATCAGGGCCGGACGGCCGTCCGGCCGCACGAGGATGTTCGCCGCCTTCGCCAGATCGTTGTGGGCGACGCCGCGGTCGTGGATCCGCCCGAGGAGATCGACCAGCAGGGCGAAGTACTCGTCATGGGGCCGGCCGATCCGGTCGAGCCTCTCCCCCTCGAGGAACTCCCGCGCGAAGGTCCCGTCGGCGGTGGCGACGAGGCGGGGAACCCCGTCGAGCCCCTCGAGCGCCTGGAGGGCCCTCCGCTCGCGGCGGGCGAGGTACCGGCCGAGGAGGCCCGATCCCGGGATCGACCCTCCGCACGGGATCCGGCGGACGATCCGCCGCCCGTCGCGGTTCTCCGCCTCGACGCGGCCGAAGGAGTCCCGCTTGAGGATCTCCGTGCCGGCGGGATCGGTCGGTGGGGTCAAATCGCGAGGTTGAACCCGGGGGAGGGGCGGAAATGATAGCCGCCCGCCATGCCCCCCGCCGTCCAGATCCAGCGCCTGGAGAAGCGATTCGGCCGCCGGACCGCCCTCGCCGGCGTCGACCTCGAGATCCCGGCGGGCGAGGTCTTCGGGCTGGTCGGGCCCAACGGCGCGGGGAAGTCGACGCTCCTCCGGATCCTCGTCGGCGTCGTCCGCCCGAGCGGGGGCGAGGCCCGCGTGCTCGGGCACCGCCTTCCCGAGGAGTCCCTAGCGGTCCGGCGTCGGGCCGGGTACCTCCCGGGGGACGCGAACCTCTACGAGCGGATGCGGGGAGGGGAGTTCCTCGCCTTCGCCCTGAACGGCTATTCCGCCCTCGACCGCTCGCTCGAGAGGCGGCTCCTCGAGGCCTTCAATCTCCCCCTGCGAGAGCGCATCCGTGCCTACTCCCACGGGATGAAGCGCAAGCTCGCGCTCGCCTGCGCCCTCCTCCCGGACGTCCCCCTCCACATCCTCGACGAGCCGACGGAGGGGCTCGATCCCTCCGTGCGGATCGCCCTCCTCGACGTGCTCCGGGAGCTGCGCGCCCGCGGCCACACCGTGCTCCTCTCCTGCCACGATCTCGCCGAGGTCGAGCGGATCTGCGACCGCGTCGCCTTCCTGAACGCGGGGAAGCTCCTCGACTGCGACACGATCGAGGGGATCCGGAGCAAGACGGCGCGCTTCCTGCGGGCGACCTTCCGCGCGGCTCCCGACCCGGGGGCGCTCGCCCGCGCCGGGCTCGTCGTCGCGGGGCGGGAGGGGGAGGTCCACCTCCTGCGGATCGAGGGGGATCCGTCCGCGGCCCTCCGAGGACTCGCCGACCTCCCGATCGCGTCCCTCGAGTGGAACCGCCCCTCCCTCGCCGACCTCTACGCGCAGCTCTACGGAGCCCGCTCCTGCTCCTCCGCCGCCTGATCAGGGAATCGGCGGCCCGCTCCGCCCTCTTCTTCCTCCTCCTCGAGGGGAACCTCCTCCTCTCCCTCCTCTTCTACCCCGACTTCCGCGACAACATGCCGCTGTGGGCGAAGATCGCCCCGCTGCAGGCGGTGAGGGAGCTCCTCGAGACGATCGAGGACGCGGGCTTCTCCGCCTACCTCGTCGCCCAGCAGTTCTTCAAGGCCGCCAACAGCCTCGGCACCGCGGCCGCCGCCCTCTTCGCGACCGGGGCCGTCGCCCGGGAGGTGGAGAACCGGACGATCGAGTTCCTCCTCACCCGCCCCTGGAGCCGCCGCCGCATCCTCGCCTCCAAGTTCGCCGCCGGCGCCCTCGCCCTCGTCGTCCCGATCGTCGCCTCGAGCGCGAGCGCGGCCCTCCTCGTGCGCGTGATCCCCGACATCGGGGAGAGCGTGCCGGTCGGCCCGGTCCTCCTCGCCTCGGTCCACTGCTCCCTCTTCCTCGTCGCGATCTACGCCGCCACCTTCCTCGGCTCGACCCTCTCCTCCGACGCCAACCGGATGGCCTTCGTCGTCCTGGGGGTCTCGACCCTCTCCTTCGCCCTCTACATGGTCAACGAGGTGACCCACTACTCCTTCTACCGGTACTCCGACGTCCCGACCTACCTCCGCATCCTCCGGGAGGGGCGCCTCCCCCTCGGCCTCGATCTCGCCCTCCTCGGGGTCATCGGGGCGCTCTACCTCGCCGCGGATCGGATCTTCGCCCGGCGGGATTTCTAGGGCCGACCGCTACGGGATCGCGAGCGTCAGCGCGGCCGAGGCCGCGAAGAGTCCGTTCGGGCTCCCGGTGTCCACGACCGCCCACTGCAGGTGGACCTGGAACCCGGAGAGCGAGGGATCGGGCGGGACGCCGACGCCGAGGAGCCGGTACCCATCCCCCGGCCCGCCTCCTGTGCCCCCCAGGGCGACGGTCGGAGGAAAAGAGAGGACCGTCCCCGCGAGGTGGAGGTTGCACCCGAGGATCGGGAGGCCGACCGGGTCGGGGAGGGAGCCGAGGAAGAGGAATGCCGGCGCGCCCGGGAGGACCTGCGCGATCGAGATTCCGAAGGAGGCGTTCCCCGGCGCCGGGGAGCCGCCGAAGGTCGAGAGGGTCGGGACGAAGCCCCCGCTTCCCCCGCACCCGGTCCCGTAGGGGTTCGCCCCCGTGGGGAGACCGACGAGCGAGATCACCCGCACCCTCCCCGCGTCGACGCGCCCGCCCGGATCGGCGAGGGGCGTGGGGAGGAGGAGGTCCGGCACGCCGTCGCCGCTCGAGTCCCCCATCAGTCCCAACCCGGAACCGAGCCCGTCCCCGGGCGCCGAGCCGGCGATGGACATCAGGAGATCGCCCGTCGCGCCGGAGAAGATCCGCGCGACGCCCGCTGAAGTCGTCACGAGTCCCGGCGCGCCGACGACGAAATCCGGGACCCCGTCCCCGTCGAGATCTCTCCCGCCCGCGACCGTGGCCCCGAAGCCCTCGTTCGCCGCCTGACCGAGGAGGATGAAGATCGGCGTTCCGGTCGCGCCGGAGAAGACCCCGATCGCTCCCACGCCCGGGAAACCGGGGACGGAGAGCCCCGGGGCTCCCGAAACCAGGTCCGCGAGTCCGTCGCCGTCGAGGTCGCCCGCGGGCGCGAGGGAGGCGCCGAACCGTTCGTTCACGACGGTGCCGTCGATCTGGACCAGCATCGCTCCCGTGGCGCCGGAGAAGACGCGGACGAACCCCTCGCCAGGCGGGAAGAAGGGCGCGCCCCCCGGCTCGGTCGCTCCGACGGCGACGTCCGGGACCCCGTCGCCGCTCGCGTCGCCGAGGCCGGCGACCGAGGAGCCCATCTGCACGCCGGTCCCCGGGCTGGGGTAGTTCGCCAGCATCGCGCCCGTGGCTCCCGAGTAGGCCCTCGCGAACCCGAACCCGGAGCCGATCGGCTGCGGGGCCCCCACGACGAGGTCCGGCACCCCGTCGCCGTTCAGGTCGCCGGTGCCCGCGACGGAGGACCCGAACCGAAACGAGGGTCCCAGTCCCACGAGGTCGAGGAGGACCGTCCCGCTCGCGCTCGAGACGACCC
>CBRGOK010000093.1:0-9501 GCA_967798035.1 uncultured bacterium | reverse complement strand
AGGGTGCCCGCCCCGAGGGCGATCGCGGCGCAGCCGGGGAGCGAGCCGAGAGCGAGGGCCGCGGCGGCGGCCGGGACGAGGCGGGGGGACGTTCGGGGGACCATGTCGACCTCCGGGAGGGGTCCCTCGGGCGCGCGGCCTTCTAGGGGCCGGCGCCTTCCCTGTCAACGCCGGGGCCAGCGGCGGAAACCGGTCAGCCCCTCGACCCGAAGTGGATGATCCAGAGGAGGCTCACCTTGGTCCCCTCCTCGGAGGTGTCGAGGGCGAAGAGATCGAGGAGCATGGAGACGCGGGTCCTCGTCCGTCGCTCGCGCCGGGGCGCGGGAAGCTCGCGGCCGTCGTAGTCGAAGAGGAGCCCCTCGACCAGCTCGAAGCCGCTCTTCGCGGGGCTGCTGGACCAGCCGAGGACGAGGGGGAAGTGGAAGGTGACCGAGCGGCCGAACCCCTTGCGCGCCCGGAGGGTCGCGTCGAACGCGCGCCCCCCCGCGGAGATGGTCAGCCGGGCCTCCTTCAGGGGCTCGAGCCGGTCCAATAGCTCCGTCGCCGAGCGAACGTCCGCCCCGTTCAGCGAGTGGACGAGGTCCCCCTGTCGCAGGCCCGCGAGGTAGGCGGGGCTCCCGACCGGGACGTCCGAGAGGAGGACGGCGGGCCCGGGACGCTCGAACAGGATCGCGGCGAGGTCCTCGGGGACCGTGGAGGCCTCGAAGCCGAAGGACGAGGTCTCGCGGGCGTGCTCCAGAGTCCGGTACTCCGTCCGCCGGCGGGACTCGCGCCGGATCTCGAGGGTCGCGTTGACGCCGAAGGGCTCCCCGTTCCTCCTCCCGAGAAGAGGGACCGGCCCGCTCGGCTGCGTCCCCCGAAGCACCTGCCGGAGGTGCTCGGAGGAGAGGAGGTCGGTGCCGTCGAGGTTCGTCAGGAGGTCGCCGGCCCGGATCCCCGCGCGCGCGGCGGGCCCGTCGGGCACGACCGTGAGGACCTTCACCGCCGCCGGCCCCTCGATCCCCTCGGCCCGCATCTCCGACCGGCTCGCCGTCCTCGTCGTGACTCCGAGCCGGGCGAAGGGGACCTCCTCCCGCGTCTCGACCACGAGCTCTCCCCGCGATCGGATCGAGTAGGAGGTCCGTCCCCCGGCGGGAGCGCTCGCGGGGGAGACCTCGGAGCCCAGGCTGAGGACCGGGGAGAGCTCCTCGGAGGGCGGCAGCTCCCGCACGATCCGGCAGCCCGCGAGGAGGAGGAGGGGGAGGGGGAGGAGGGAGAAGAGGGCGCGCGAGGCGGATGTCACGGTTCGGGGACTCCCGGGTCGGCGCGGCCGGCCCGACAGATCGCCGGCTGGTTCGTGCCCCACCATCGCTCCCAGTTCCCGACGACCCGCACGCGCTCGTCTCCCTCGGGCGCCCGCGAGAAGATCGAGTCGAGGCGTTCGAGGAGGGAGGGGTCTCCCGGAGCGGACTCGCGTGCGGCGATCCCGCGGGAGGCGAGGTCGCGCGCGAGGAGGGCCAGCCGGGCGAGGGCGAGGTCGGCCCCTTCGCCCCCCTGGTCCCGGAGCAGGGCGAGGAGAGCGGGGATCTCCTTCTCGGGAGGGCCGCTGCTGAAGAGGACCGTCTCGTTCCCCTGCCGGACGATCACGGCCCTCCCGACATGCGCGGGCCTCCCCGGAGCCTCCGGCGGTCCCTCGGCGGGTCGCGCGACGGTCGCCGGCGGTTCGTCCGGAACGGCCGGGAGCGCATCGACCGCCGCCGGGAGGACGGAAAGAGGCTCGGGCGCGGCACGCTCGGCGGGAGCGACCCTGGCGAGGCTCGCGAGGAGATCCGCGGCGGCCGCGACGAAACGGATCCCCTCCCGTCCCGCTCCCTCCCAGTCGATCCGGGGCGCCGCGGGGGCCTCCTCGCGCGCGGCCGGTGAAACGGCCGCTCGCGGCTCGGAAGGGGCGGGGCTTGCCTCCACGAGGGGCCGGGTGATGGTCTGGACCGGAGCCGCGAGGGAGACGTCGGCGGGGGCCGGCTCCGGGCGGGACCGCGGCATCGCGAGCCAGGTCCCCGCCAGGGCGGCGAGGGCCACCGCCGCGGCGTGAAGAGGCAGGAGGCGCCGGGCGGACGCGCGCTCCGCGCGGACGCGATCGAGGACCTGGTCCTCGAAGGAGACGGGCGTGCGGAGGCGGGAGGCGCCGCGCAGGGCCGCGAGGGAGGACTCGAGGCCGGCCTGAGCGGCGCGGCAGGGCCCGCAGCGCGCAAGGTGGTCCTCGAGGTCAGCGAGCGCCTCCGCGCCGAGGGACCCGTCGATTCGCTCGTGGAGATCCCGTCGCGCCTGGGAGCAGTTCATCGGCGATCCTTCAAACGACGCCCGGGCCCCGACGGTTGCCTCACGCTCCGCCCACTCCGGAGCGCTCCCGGCGCCGATCGAGCCGCTCGAACGCCGCCCGGAAGGCGACCCGCGCGCGGCTCACCCGGGACTTGGCGGTGCCGACGGAGCATCCCGCCACGCGCGCGATCTCCTCGTAGGCGAGGTCCTCCGTCTCGCGAAGCAGGAGCGCCTCGCGGTAGACCGCGGGGAGGCGGTCGAGGCCGGCCGCGACCATCCGCCGCAGGTCGTCGCGCTCGAGGCCGCTCGGAGGGGGATCGGCCGGCCGCACCCGCGCGCCCGCCTCGAGGACCTCCCGGTACTCGGAGAGGTAGAGGATCCCCGCCCTGCGGCGGGCTTTCAGGGCGTCGCGGGCGGCGTTCGAGGCGACCGTGAAGAGGAAGGTCGCGAACTTCCCCTCGGGCCGGTAGCGGGGGAGGTGGCGGTAGAGCCGGAGGAAGGTCTCCTGCGCGAGGTCGAGCGCCGCGTCGCGGTCGCGCAGCATCCCGTGGAGGAAGGAGGCGACCCGGTCCTTGTAGCGGCCGACGAGGAGGGCGAAGGCCTCCTCCTCGCCGCGGCGGGCGCGTGCGACGAGCTCGTCGTCCGAGGGACGGGGGATCTCCACGGGGAGGGGGCGGCCGGCTCGTCGAACGACGGCGGGGCCGCCGGGGTTCCCGAGAATCTACCGGGAAGCGCGCTGGGGGCGCAGGAATGCCCGGCGCAGGTCGGGCGCGAGCCGGGAGGAGGGGCGCGCGGACAGGAGGAGGCGGCGCATGGAGCGGCTCGGGAGCCGGCTCCCCGTCCACCGGCTGGCGAGCACCTCCCCGAGGGAGCGGGCCGCGGCGGCCCCGACGGCCGGAGGCGCCGCCGACAGGCACGCGCGGAGCGTTCCCGCCTCGCCGCGATCGAGCCACCGGGCGAGCCCGCGGCGGATCCCGCGCAGGGCGCGGGCCCACCCAGGAGGGAATCCCGCCGAGCGGGGGAGGTGGCGGTGCGGAGGGCGGGGGGCTCGATGCGGATCGAGGAGGCGCGTCGAGAGGAATCCGAGCGCCGCTTCCCGCACCTCCTCGAGGAAGGCGTAGAGTGGTCCGGCCCGCTTGGAGCGGCGGGGAGCCAGCGCGAGGGAGGCCGCTTCGGCCGCGGCGCAGGGGTCGGCGCCGCGCACGAAGATCTGGCCGCCGTCGCGCAGCGCGAGTCGACCGGCCCGGCGCACTCGCTTCCGGTCCTCGACCACGCCGATCCCGGAGGGATCGGGAGCGGGAGCGCCGAGGGCGCGGGCGAGCCGCGCGGCGTGGTCGGCGACCCGGTCGGTCGAGTCCCCGGGGGGTGCGCCCCGGTCGAGGAACTCCTGCTCGGCGAGGAGGGGGGAGAAGCCCCGCACGGCGAAGCCCCCCGGGCCCCGCCGGAGGACGTGGGCGGGAGCTCCTCCCGGGCGCTCCGCGACGAAGGAGACGGTCAGGACGCTGCGGCCTCTCAGGAGTCCCGCGAGGGCCGGCAGGTGGGTCTGTCCGACGAGGACAAGCAGCGGGCGGTTGCGGCGCCGGGCGAAGGCGTCCTCGATCGCGGCGGCGAGACGCCGCTCCCGGAGGGGGCGGCTCCTCCGCGCGACGTCGCCCGGCGCGTCGATCCCCGACACCGGCGAACCCGAGCGGCGCGCCCATCGCAGGATCCGGAGGAGACCCGTCAGGTCGAAGGGCCAGGTCCGCCGCAGCCGGCCGAGGCGCAGGAAGGGGCCCTCCGCCAGGCTCCCGCGGAGGTACCGCTCGAGGGGCCGGCTCCCGGACGAGGGGAATGC
Source organism: uncultured bacterium (assembly GCA_967798035.1). GTDB lineage: Bacteria > Planctomycetota > UBA1135 > UBA1135 > JAKEFM01 > JAKEFM01. The sequence continues at coordinate 5,369 of CBRGOK010000093.1, read as the reverse complement.
TTCGAGGGCAAGCGCGGGGAGATCGCCGCGGGCGGCGAGGGCGCGGGCGAGGTGGAGGAAGTTCTCCTGGGCGCGAAGGAACCCGTGGAAGTCCCCGACCAGCACGACCTCCGCCCGCGCCGCCTCGGCGGCGAGGCGGGCGAAGGTCGAGGGGAGCCATCCGGAGTCGGAGGATCGCGAGGGGGGCAAGCCGGGGCCCCTTTCGGCCGAGGTCCCGCGGAGCCTGTACCGCGAACTCAGGCTTTCTCGAGAGTGACGGCCACGTTGTAGTCGGGCTCGTGGCTCGCGGGGTCGAGACGGCTCGGGAGGAGGACGTTCGCCTCGGGCCAGAAAGCCTGCAGGGTCCCGGGGTGGACCGGGGCGAGGCGCGCGATCCCGCGGAACTCCCCGCAGGAGGAGCGGAGCCGGACGGGGTCCCCCTCCGCCACCCCGAGTCTGGAAGCGTCCTGCGGCGAGAGGAGGATCTCGTCCCGCCGGCGGCTGCCGGTGAAAGGGTCGTCGTCCTTCCAGATGATCGAGTTGAACTGGGTGCCGCGGCGCGTCGCGAGGTAGAAGGAGCCGGCGGGGAGGGGATTCTCCGGCGGACGCAGCGCGGTGAACCGGGCGCGGCCTCCCGGGAGGCCCGGACAGACGCCTCCCTCGAGGAGCATCGGCCCGCCGTACTGGAAGGAGTCCCCCTCGCGCCGGAGGCGGGAAAGTCCGGCGTAGATCGGGATCGCGCGCTCCATCTCCTCCCGGAGCGCCTGGGCGTCCTTCCAGCGGACGAGGTCCCTCCGGTCGGCGGGGAGGGCGCGCTCCGCGAGGCGCTCGAGGATGCGCCACTCCGACTCCGCCTCGCCGACGCGCGGGCCCGCGACCTCGGGGCTGAAGCGGATCCGCCGCTCCGTGCTCGTCACCGTCCCCCCTCCCTCCTGCTCGTAGCGGGTCCGTGCCGGGAGGAGGAGGACGAGGTCCCCCGGCTCGACGAGCATCGAGGAATTGACGACGAGATCCTGGTGGATCCGGCAGGGGACCCGGGCGAGCGCCTCGCGGACGGCGTGGGGCTCGGGGAGCGTGTCGAGGTAGTTCCCCCCGAGGAAGTAGAGGACGTCGAGATCCCCTCGCCGGGCCGCCTCCACCCTCTCCGGGGCGGAGAGCCCCGGCGCCGTCGGGACCGGATGGCCCCAGAGCTCCCCGATGCGCCGGAGGTTCGCCTCGTCGAGGGGAGTTCCCCCCGGCAGCGCGTTCGGGACCGCCCCGCACTCCGAGGCCCCCTGCACCCCGGAGTGGCCGCGGATCGGGACGAGCCCGCATCCGGGGCGGCCGATCATCCCCCGGGCGAGCGCGAGGTTGACGACCGCCTTCACGTTCTCGACGCCGAATCTGTGCTGGGTGAGCCCCATGCTCCAGATGAAGACGACTCTCTCCTTGCCCGCGTAGGTCCTCGCGAAGCGGGCCATCTCCTCCCGGCTCGTCCCGGAGGCCGCCTCCAGGGACTCGAAGGACTGCGCGTCGAGGGAGGAGGCGAGCTCCTCGAAGCCGGTCGTGTGCGACTCCACGAAGGCCCGGTCGATCGCCCCCATCCGGAGGAGGTGCTTGAGGACCCCGTTGATGAAGGGGACGTCCCCGCCGACCGCCACGGTGAAGAACTCGTCCATGAAGGGGGTCCCGAAGAGGGCGCTCCCCGGGACGGAGGGGACCCAGTAGCGCTCCAGGCCCGGCTCCCGGTAGGCGTTGACGACCGCGAAGCGCGCCCCGCGCTTTCGCGCGAGGTGGAAGTACTTCATCGCGACCGGCTGGTTGTTCGGGATGTCGGTCCCGAGGAGGACGATCCAGTCGGCCGCCATCCAGTCCGAGTAGGAATTGGTCGAGGCGGCGACGCCGAGCGTCTCCTTCAGCGCCGTCGTCGAGGCGGCGTGGCACAGCCGCGCGGCGTTGTCGACGTGGTTCGTCCCGAGGATCCGGGCGAACTTCTGGGCGACGTAGTAGACCTCGTTCGTGAGGCCCCGCGAGGTCGTGTAGAGCGCCACGCGGCCGGGCTGCGTCGAGCGGATCGCGGCGCCCGCCGCCTCGAGCGCCTCCTCCCAGGAGGCGCGGCGAAAGCCGCGCTCTCCCCGGCGCCGGATCATCGGGTAGGGGAGGCGTCCGAGGGAGCGGAGGTCGCGGCCGTCCATCGAGGCGAGCGCCGCGACGTCGGCGAGCCGGGAGGGCTCGAGAGCGGGCATCGTGTTGAGGCGCAGCATCCGCAGGCGCGTGAGGCAGAGGTGGATCCCGTCCTGCGCGTCGTCCCGCAGTCCGCGCGGCCCGAGGGAGCAACCGTCGCACACGCCGTGGCGGAGGATGCGCCAGGCGTAGCCGAGGCGGTCGCGGTTCTCCCACGCGATCCGGAGGATCTCCCGGTAGTGGCGGGGCTTGCGCGTCGCGAGGCCGAAGGGGAGTCGATCGAGGAGCGCCCGGGAGCGCATCGGAGCGATCTTCGGGGCCCCTAGCCCTGCGCGGCGGAGACGAGGGCGCGGAAGATCTGGGCGCCCGCCCCCTCCCGTCGCTCGCCCGCCCGCGTCCAGTCCGGTGCGTGGTGGAAGAGGAAGTTGCGGTCGGGGTGGGGCATCAGGCCGAGGATGCGGCCGGTCGGATCGCACAGGCCGGCGATCCCTCCCTGCGAGCCGCTCGGGTTCCATGGATAGGCCGCCGCCTCCCCAGAGGGGCCGACGTAGCGGAAGGCGACGAGCCTCTCCCGTTCGATCTCCTCGAGGACCCGGGCGTCGCGGGCGAGGAACTTCCCCTCCCCGTGCGCCGAGGGGAGATCGAGGATCGTCCCGCGCGGGAGCCAGGACGCCCGCGAGTCCTCCACCCGAAGCCGCACCCAGCGGTCCTCGTATCTCCCCGAGTCGTTCCCGGCGAGGGTCGCGTCGATCGCGCCCGGTCGCAGGCCCGGGAGGAGGCCGCACTTGACGAGGACCTGGAAGCCGTTGCAGATGCCGAGCACGAGCCCGCCGCGCTCGGCGAGGGAGCGGAGCGCGTCGAGGAGGTGGAGGCGGGTCTCGAGCGCCTGGATCTTCCCGGCGCCGACGTGGTCGCCGTGGGAGAAGCCGCCCGGGAAGACGACGAGCCGGTACTCCCCGAGGCGGGCGGGGGCGTCGTAGAGCTGGCGCACGTGGAGGAGGTCGGCCCGGGCGCCCGCACGCTCGAGGGCGACGACCGTCTCCCGCTCGCAGTTCGTTCCGGCGCAGCGCAGGACCGCGGCCCTCACCATGCGAGGGTCCCCTTCCACGCAGCGCGCAGGCGCTCGACGGGCTGCTCGAGGACGACCCCTCCCTCGAGGGAACGGACGAGGAGGCGGGGCGCGGAGGTTGTCTCCCCGACCTGGCCGTACGCCACCTCGCCGAGCCCGTCCTCGAAGGCCTCCTGGGAGCCACGGGGGACCTCGACGAGGAAGCGGGAGTTCGACTCCGAGAAGAGGAGGAGGTCCTCCCGGAGCGGGGCCTCGGTGGGGACCGACCGGAGGTCGAGGTCGAGGCCGACGCCCCCCCCGATGGCCATCTCCGCCGCGGCGACCGCGAGCCCTCCGTCGCTGAGGTCGTGGACGGAGAGGACCGTGCCCCGAGCGACCGCACGCGCGAGCGCGCGGAGGACGGAGGCCCCGGCCTTGGTGTCGAGACCGGGAACCGAGCGCCCGGGGCCCGCACCCCGCACCTCGAGGAAGAGGGAGCCGCCGATCTCGGCCCTCGTGAAGCCCACGAGATAGACCAGGTTCCCGGGACCCTTGAGATCGGGGGTCACGCACCGCCCGACGTCCTCGACCTGGGAGAGCGCGGTGACGAGGAGGGTCGTGGGGACGACGAGGGCGTGCCCCTCGTGCCGGAATTCGTTGTGGAGGGAGTCCTTCCCCGAGACGAAGGGGGTCCCGTAGGCGATCGCGACGTCCCGACACGCCTTCGCGGCCCGCACGATCTCCCCGAGGGTCTCGGGGCGATCGGGGCTCCCGGCGGCGAAGTTGTCGAGGAGGGCAGTCCGGGCCGGATCCCCTCCGACCGCGACGACGTTGCGCAGCGCCTCGTCGATCGCGGAGGCGGCCATCGCGTAGGGATCGATCCGCCCGAGGCGGGGCCGGATCCCGCAGCCGAGCGCGACCCCCTGCTTCTCCCCCGGAAGGGGGGTGAGGACCGCGGCGTCGGCGGGCGCTTCCCGGGTCGGCCCGACGAGGGGCTTTCCCGCGCTGCCAGCCTGAACCTCGTGGTCGTATTGCCGGACGATCCACTCCTTGCTCGCGACGTCGGGATGGCCGAGGAGCGCGAGGAGATCCTCTCCGTAGTCCTCGCGCGCAGGAAGGTCGGGGTCCGCGCCTCCCGGATCGCTCCAGGTCGCGCGCCGGTTCGGCCGCGGGCACCCGCCGTGGAGGAAGCGCAGGTCGAGGTCGCCGAAGATCTCCCCGCGGTACCGGATCTCCAGACGGCCCGTCGCTCGGAAGCGACCGATCGCCTCCGCCTCGACCTCTTCCTCCGCGAAGATCCGCAGGAGAGCCTCCACCTTGTCCGGAGGCGCGGCGAGGACCATCCGCTCCTGGGCCTCCGAGACCCAGATCTCGGCGGGGGTGAGTCCCGGGTACTTGAGGGGGACGCGCTCGAGGTCGACCTCCGCGCCGATCCCCTCCGCCATCTCCCCGACGGCGGAGGAGAGCCCGCCGGCCCCGCAGTCGGTGATCGAGTCGAAGAGCCCCTCGTCCCGCGCGCGGAGGACCGCCTCGATCAGCTTCTTCTCCGTGATCGGATCGCCGATCTGGACGACGCTCCCCGGGAGGGCGGCGTGGAGGGCGTCCGAGGAGAAGGTGGCGCCGTGGATGCCGTCCCGGCCGGTCCGCCCTCCGGCGAGGACGACGAGATCCCCCTCCCGGGCCCCCTTCGCCGTCCTGTCGCGGGGGAGGATCCCGAGACACCCGCAGAAGACGAGGGGAGTGGCGGTGAATCCGGGGTCGAAGAGGACCGCCCCGGCGACGGTCGGGACCCCGAGGCAGTTGCCGTAGTCGCGCACCCCCGCGACGACCCCCTTCAGGATCCGGCGCGGGTGGAGGACCCCGGGGGGGAGGCTCCCGGCGGGGAGATCGGGGGGGCCCACGCAGAAGACGTCCGTCGTCGCGATCGGGCGGGCCCCGAGCCCGGCTCCGAGGACGTCGCGGATCACCCCGCCGACGCCGGTCCCGGCGCCGCCGTAGGGTTCGAGGGCGGAGGGATGGTTGTGCGTCTCCGCCTTGAGGGCGAGGGCGTGCCGCTCGTCGAAGGCGACGATCCCGGCGTTGTCCTTGAAGACGGAGAGGCACCAGGGGGCGGCCACGGTCTCGGTCGCCTTGCGGATCGTCGAGGCGAAGAGGTCCTCGATCGTCTCGCGCCTCCCCT
>CBRGOK010000092.1:0-9630 GCA_967798035.1 uncultured bacterium | reverse complement strand
CCACCAGAGGACTCGTCCGTTCCGGGAGCCGAATCCGATCGACGATCCGTCGGCCGCGAAGTGAGGGGGACCGACGTCGTCGTGGGCGTCGCTCCGCGCCTCCCCGCAGACGATCCGCCAGCCCGACTCGTCCCGGCCGCAGTACGCGAGCCGCTCCCCCTTGAGGTCCCAGACGAGGTCTCGAACCTCGCGGAAGCGGGGATGCTCCACCGGCTCGCCGGAGCCGGAGACCGGACGCACGACCACGAAGGCGTCCCCCCCCTCGATCACTCCGGAGGCCCGGCCGGCGTCCTTGCCGCCGACGTTGACGACGAAGGCGAGCCTCTCGCCCTTGGGATCGAAGGCGAGCTCGAGCAGGAAGTCGTAAAGGCCCGCGGGGGGCTTCTCTTCGTCGATGGCGACGGCCCTCTTCGCGCCGATCTCGACCCCATAGGCGACGTGCTGGCCCCGCTCGTCCACCGTCGGCATCGCGATGCCGTCGTTCGCGCGCCCGACCCGCTTCCCCTTGAAGTAGAGCTCGGTCCCCTTGCCGGACAGACGGCCGGAGGAGTCTCCGGCGGTGGGAGCGTTCGATCGAACGAAGACGAGGGCGTCGCCGTCGCCCGAGGCGGCGACCGCGTCGATCGTCGGATGCGGCTCGGACCGCTCCGTCTCTCCCCTGCGCGTCACCTGGAGCGCGACCCACCCCTTCGACCCGATCGCGCAGGTGAGGACCCGGTCCCCGCCGCCGCGGAAGACGGGAGGCATCAGCGGATTCTCGAACCACGTCTTGCCCCTCGTGACGGACCAACGCCCGCCGCTCCCCTCCCTGGCCACGGCGAGGCGGTGCGAGGTACTCGTGGCGGGGACGCTGTTCCCGTACTTCGCACCGGGATGCGTCCAGAAGGCGACCTGCCGTCCGTCCGGGCTGACCCCCAGATCCCCGATCCAGTCCTCCGGGCCGATGGTCGCGCCGTCGACCCAGAGCCAGCAGCGCGCCGTGCTCTCCGTCACGCGCCGGGCGACGCCGAAAAAGGCGTGCCCCCCCGCCAGGATCGGCCTCGAGGCGAAGGTGTAGCTCTCGCCGACCCGGTCACCGACGACCGGCAGGTACTCCTCCCCGCGTTTGGCCGCGTAGGCGACGCTGCGGCCGTCCGCGCTCCAGGCGATCGAGGTCCGCTCGACGAAGGCGCCGCGGTTCGAGCGCGGGACGTGATCCCCGGCGAGGGCGAGCCCCGCGGGGATCTCGGCGAGCCGCGTCTCCGCGGCCGGCGCGGGAGTCTGCGACGCCGGGGGGCCGGCGAGGAGGAGGAGCGGCCCGCCGATCCATGCCGCGCGCATGCGGGAGGAGAGGAGATCCTACCGCCCCCGGCGATCCGCCCCGCCGGGACCGCCTCAACGCCGGGAGCGGGCGAACTCCTCCAGGATCTTGCGCCCCCTCTCCTCGAGGAGGGCGGCGAGCCCCTCCCGGTCCTCCTTCTCGAGGAGCCGCCTCATCTCGTCAATCGGCTCGCCCCCCTCGGCGCGAGCCTCGAGCAGGTCGACCACGCGGCCGACGGTGTCGAGGTCGTTCTCCTCGAGCGCCGCGCGCACCCGGTCGAGGAGCGCGGCCCCGTCTCCTCCCGTCTCGGCGAGGAGAGTCCGGGCGAACCTCGCAAGCTCGAGGCGCTCGCGCGCGCGCTCCTCCCGCGGGGCGGCGCGGGCGAGGAGGCTCTCGGCGCGCGCGTAGTCCCCGAGCTGCAGGTACGCCCACCCGAGCTCGCCCGGGCTCCGGCGCACGAGGTCGACGACGTGGACGGCCGCCGCGGCGGCGAGGGCGAGGAGGCCGAGGCGCACCCAGAGTCGCATCCGGGCGACGAAGCGCTCCCCGACCTCGGGCGCCGCCTCGACGAGGCGGAGGAAGGCGACGCGCGAGCCGACCGAGAAGTGGCGCCAGGAGCCGCGGCGGCGGTTTGACCCCGCGACGACCCCCACCCGCTCGAGGGCGGAGACGAAGGTTCCGACGTCGCCGATCGCCGCCGCGCCGTACAGATCGGCCTCGAGCTCGAACCGGCGCGAGAGCCAGCCGAAACCGAGCCATCCGAGGAACGCCGAGGGAAGGAGGAGGAGGAGGAGGGACTCCTCGGCGTCGGGGAGGTAGGCGCGGGCGACGGCGAGGACGGCGAGCGCCCAGGCCCCGCCGAAGGCGAAGAAGGTGGCGACGTGACGGCGCTTGGCGTGGCCCGCCTCGTGCCCGAAGACCGCCTCGACCTCGGGCGGCCGGAGCACGCCGAGGAGGGCGTCGGTGAAGATGACGTACCGCCAGCGCGGGAGGAAGCCGACGATCGCCGCGTTCGCGACGAGCCCGGCCGTGTCCCACACGAGGAGTTCGCGGCAGCGGAACGAGAGCCTTCGCGCGGTCGCCTCCAGGCGCTCCCGCAGCGGCCCCCCTCCGAGCGTCCGGGTCTTCCAGATCCGACGGGCGCCGACGGGGAGGAGGAGCGCGAGGACCGCGAACACGCCTCCCGCGGCGGCCTCCCCCGCGAGGGACCAGCAGGTGAGGAAGAGGCCGGCCGTGCGCGAGAGGGAGAGCGCGTCGGTGGCCCCGGCGTAGAGGAGGTAAGGGGCGAGAAGGAGGACGGTCGAGCGGTAGTGGAAGCCGAGCCACGCGCGCAGGCGCACGCCCCGCGGGGCCTCGAACTTCCAGGCCCAGGCCCAGACGACCCCCTGCGTGGCGAGGAACGGCAGGACGTGGAGGGAGGCGAGGGCGGTTCCGGATCGCTCGAGCCCGACGGCCTTCGCGACGACGGGCCAGTGGAAGAGGTGGATGATCGCGGCCTGGAGCGCGATCGGATGGACCCGGAAGGCGAGATAGGCCCGGGCCCAGCCCCTCCCCCCCCGGGAGAACCGCCGGCTGAGGACGAGCCCGAAGATCACCGCCACGAGGACGCCCCCGAAGACGGCCGCGACGGCGAGCCGGGGGTCTGGCGGGAAGGGACCGCCCCGCTTCTCGTCGTAGAGGATCCCGACGAGGAGCGCCGCGAGGAGGTAGAGGAGATCCGGCAAGGGGCCTCGGGGAGGGCGCCGCGGCTACTCCACCGCCGCCGGAGATTCGCGGGGCGGCGCCTTCGCGAGGGCCCGCAGGCGCGCGATGCGCTCGGCGACCGACGGGTGGGTCGAGAAGAGTTGGGAGGCCCGCTCCTCGAAGCTCTTGATCGGGTTCACGATGTAGAGGTGCATCGTCGCGCGGTTGGCGGCCTCGAGCACCTCGGAGTCGGCCGCGATCTTCTCGAGCGCGGAGGCGAGGCCGAGGGGGTTGCGGGTGAGGGCGGCGGCCGACGCGTCGGCGAGGAGCTCCCGCTCCCGGGACGAGGCGAGCTGGATCAGCTTCGCGAAGAAGGGGGCGAGGATGGAGAGGAAGACCGCGAGGAGGAGGAAGACGGCCGCGGCCGCGCCCGCCTGCTTGCCCTTGGCGTTCCGCGAGCCGCGCGAGATCCACCACGCCCGGCGCCGGAAGAGGTCGCAGAGGAGCGCGATCGTGCCGACCATCACGACCATCAGCGTCGCGTATCGGACGTCGCGGTTGCGGACGTGCGCCATCTCGTGCGCCATCACTCCCTGGAGCTCGTCGCGGGTGAGCTTGTCCCGCAGGCCCGTCGTGATCGCGAGGCTCGCGCGCTGCGGGCGCAGGCCCGTCGCGAACGCGTTCGGCGCGCTGTCCTCGATCAGGTAGACGCGCGGCCTCGGGAGGCCCGCGGCGATCGCCATCTCCTCGACGACGTTGAAGAGGCGGGGATCCTCGGCGTGGCGGATCTCCCGCGCGCGGGAGATCCCGAGCACGATGCGGTCCCCCGCCGCGAGGGCGACGCCCCCCTGGAGGATGGCGAGCGCCAGGCCGACCGCGAGCCCCGCCTCGGGCGCCCCCCCCGCCCCGCCGATCGAGAGACCGACGAGCGCGAGGAGGGCGGCCATCCCCCCTCCGAGGAGGAAGGAGCGACGGCGGTTGGCGGCGATCTCCTCGAAGAGACCCACGCCGGGGGATCGGGACCCGGGGCCCCGGAGGCCTAGAACTCGACCTTCACCGGCTCGCGCTGCGCCGGCTCGCGGACCTCGAAGAACTCCGCGCGCGTGAAGTGGAACATCCCCGCGACGAGCACGGTCGGGAACGTCTCGAGGCGCGTGTTGTAGGTCTGGACCTCGTCGTTGTAGTGCTGGCGGGCGAAGCCGACCCGGTTCTCGGTGGAGGCGAGCTCCTCCATGAGGGCGGTGGCGTTCGCGTTCGCCTTGACGTCGGGGTAGTTCTCGGCGACGGCGATGAGCTGGCGCAGCGCCCCCGTGAGGATCCCCTCGGCCGCCCCCTTCTCGGCGGGGGTGCTCGCCGCCATCGCCCCCGCCCGCGCCGCGGCGATCTTCTCGAAGATCCCCGCCTCGTGCTTCATGTACCCCTTGACGGTGTTGACGAGGTTCGGGATGAGGTCGTAGCGGCGCTTCAGCTGGACGTCGATCTGCGACCAGGCGGCCTTCACCCGGTTGCGCAGGGCGACGAGGCCGTTGTAGACGGCGACGAACCAGAGGAGGAGGACGGCGAGGAGGCCGAGGACGATCAGCGTGCCGGTGCTCATGCCAGACTCCCTTCGACGGGCCGCCTTACGCGGGGCCCCTCGCTCTATTCGCGCGGGCGGGGGGAGGCCCACTCGCCCGCGAAGGTCTCGACGGCCGGCCCGGTGAGGTAGACCGGTCCCCGCCCGTCCCACTCGATCCGGAGCTCCCCTCCGCGCAGGCGCACGCGGACCTCCCGGTCCGCGTGTCCGCGGCGGATCGCGGCGACGGCGGCGGCGCACGCCCCCGTCCCGCACGCGAGCGTCTCGCCCGCCCCGCGCTCCCAGGTCCGCTGGTCGATCTCGCCGCGCCCCCGGAGGCGGGCGAACTCGACGTTCGTCCGCTCGGGGCAGAGCCCGGGGCGCTCGATCGCGGGCCCGTACGCCTCCACCGGGAAGGTGGCGAGATCCTCCTCGAGGAACACGACGAAGTGGGGGTTCCCCATCGACACTCGGTCCCCCTCGAAGGTGCGGGGGGGAACGCCGGGCGGGGCGACCGGCACGGCGAGGCGCTCGGGGAGGAGCGCCGGGGGGCCGAGGTCGACCGTCGCCGCGACGGCGCGCCCCTCCTCCACGTGGAGGCGGAGGGCCTTCACGCCCGAATCGGTCTCGATCCGGACCTCCCCGTCGCGCGCCCGGCCCCGGTCGTGGAGGTACTTCCCGACGCAGCGGATCCCGTTGCCGCACATCTCCGCCCGGGAGCCGTCCGCGTTGATCAGGATCATCCGCGCGTCGGCCTGCCGCGACGGACCGATCAGGAGCAGACCGTCCGCCCCGATTCCCGTGCGCCGGTCGCAGAGCGCGCGCGCGAGCCCGGAAGGGTCGGCGGGCGGGCCCGTCTCCCCGACCTCGAGGCAGACGAAGTCGTTCCCCGCCCCGTGCATCTTCGTGAAGGCCATCGACCCGGGTCGTTTCCCGAGCCCGGGACAGGAGGTCGTTGCGAGGGCCGCGGCCGTCACGGCGAGGGGGAGCCGACGCACGTCAGCCGTGCAGGACCTTCACGACGTCGGCGGCCACGAGGAGGTCGAGCGCCGCCGCGAACATGAGGAGGACCGCGAAGGCCCTCTCCCGGAGGCGGACGAGGAGGAGGAATCCGACGACGACCGTCCCGGCGGCGGTGAGGAGCCGGGGCCGCCACGCGGGAGGGACGGGGAGCCAGCCCGCCTCGACGGCGGCGGCGATCCCCCCGAGGGCGAGCGCGAGCACGGCGAGGTACTGCCCCCCCCGGTCGCTCCGGTCCGTCCCGCGGAAGAGGAGCACGAGCGCGCACCCCATGACGAGGAGGGAGAGGAGCGTCGTGAGCGCCATCGGGGCGTGCGCCGGAACGAGCGGGGAAGGTATCCACCCCCCCGGAACGCGGCAAGAGCGGCGGAGAGGGGCCGCCCGACGTCCTATACTCCTGCCGCGGACGACGCGGGCGATGAACTCGAACGCCCCATTCCGCCGATGATGGCCCCGCCGATTCCCCGTCCACGATGGTGACCGCCGATCGTCCGTCCGACGCGGCCCGCGAGGCTCTCGAGATCGCCGAGAGCGCGCGCGAGGCCGAGTGGACCCACCCGAGCCTGGCCGCGGAGATCTTCCTCGGCCGGTTCCGGACCGACCTCGTCCTCCCCTTCCCCTCGCATCCGGAGGCCGACCGCGACGCGGGGGGGGCCTTCCTCGCCAAGCTGGAGCGGTTCCTGCGGGAGTCGATCGACCCCGACGAGGTCGACCGGACGGGGGAGCTCCCCGCCGCCGCGATCGCGGGCCTCGTCGACCTCGGCTGCTTCGGGATGACGATCCCGCGCGAGCACGGGGGCCTCGGTCTCTCGAAGACGAACTACAACCGCGCCGTCGCCCTCGTGGCGAGCCACTGCGCCTCGACGGCGGTGTGGCTCTCCGCCCACCAGAGCATCGGGGTCCCCCAGCCCCTCAAGCTCTTCGGGACCGAGGAGCAGAAGAAGCGCTTCTTCCCCCGGCTCGCGCGCGGGGCGATCTCGGCCTTCGGGCTGACCGAGCCGGGCGCCGGCTCCGACCCCGCCGGGATGAAGACGACGGCGACCCCGATCGAGGGAGGGCGCGCCTGGAACCTGACCGGGGAGAAGCTCTGGTGCACGAACGGTCCGGTCGCGGACCTCCTCGTCGTGATGGCCCGCACCCCCTCGGTCTTCGTCGAGGGGCGGGAGAAGAAGCAGTTCACCGCCTTCATCGTCGAGGGGGACGCCCCCGGCGTGAGCGTCGTCCACCGCTGCGGGTTCATGGGCCTGCACGGCATCCAGAACGGCCTCCTGAAGTTCGAGAACGTCCGGGTCCCCGCCGAGAACGTCCTCTGGAAGCCCGGCCTCGGCCTCAAGCTCGCCCTGATCACGCTCAACACGGGCCGGCTCACCCTCCCCGCCGCCTGCGCCGGGGTCGCGAAGCAGTGTCTCTCGATCGTCCGGCGGTGGGCGCGCACGCGCACCCAGTGGGGAGGGCCGATCGGGCACCACGAGGCGATCGCCTCGAAGATCGCCTGGATCGCCTCCCACGCCTTCGCCATCGAGGCGATCACGGAGTACCCGACGCGTCTCGTCGACCGGGGCGGGGCCGACATCCGGCTCGAGGCGGCGATCGCGAAGCTCTTCGCCTCGGAGACGCTCAGCCGGATCGTCGACGAGACCGTCCAGGTCCTGGGCGGGCGCGGCTTCGAGTCGGTCGCCTCCCTGCGGGGCCGGGGCGAGACCCCCTACCCCGTCGAGCGGATCTACCGCGAGGCGCGGATCAACCGGATCGTCGAGGGGACGACCGAGATCTGCCACCTCTTCCTCGCGCGGGAGGCCCTCGACCCGCACCTGCGCCGTCTCGGCGCCCTCGTCGATCCCCGGGCCTCGCTCGGCCGCAAGGCCTCGGCGCTGGGGCGGGCCGCGCTCTTCTACCCGGCCTGGTACGTCCGCCAGTGGATCCCCTTCGGGGGGGGCGGGAGCGTCTCCGGCCCCCTCGCGGACCACTTCCGCTTCGTCGCCCGGTCGAGCCACCGCCTCGCCCGAACGATCTTCCACGCGATGGCGCGCCACGGCCCCGCCCTCGAGCGCCGGCAGATTCTCCTCGCCCGTCTCGTCGACGTCGGGGTCGACCTCGTCGCGATCGCGACGACCTGCTCCTACGCCCTCGCCCGGGTCGCGGAGCATCCCGAGGACCGCTCCCCGCTCGAGCTGGCCGACCTCTTCTCCCGCACCGCCCGCCGCCGCGTCGCCGACGCGCTGCGGGGCGTCCGGTCGAACGACGACAGCCAGGCCTACCGCCTCGCCCGGGCCGCGCTCGAGGACCGCTACCTGTGGCTCGAGGAGGGGATCCTCCGCGCGTGCGAGGAGCGGCCGGAGCCGTCCCGCCCGAGCGCGACGGCGCCCGTCGGAGCGAGCTCCGCCTCCCCGGTCTGACGGCCGGGCCGGCCCGGTTCAGAGAGGGAAGGCCTCTCCCCGCGAGGGGACCTCGACCCGCCGGAAGCCGGCGTCCCGCAGCCCTCCCGCCAGCGCGAGGGCGGAGCTCTCCTCCCCGTGCACGACGAAGGCGACCTGCGCCCCGGAGGCGCGCGGCGCGAGGGCGGCGAGGAGCTCTTCCCGGTCGGCGTGTGCGCTCCACCCCTCCATCGAGACGACCCGGGCCCTCACCGGAACGTCCGAGCCGAGGACCCGCGCGAAGGAGGCGCCCTCGAGCAGCCGCCGGCCCAGGGTGTGCTCGGCCTGGAACCCGACGATCAGGACGAGGTTGCGGGGATCGGGCAGCGCGTGCCGGAGGTGATGGAGGATCCTCCCTGTCTCGCACATCCCGGAGGCGGAGAGGATCAGCATCGGGCCGGGGGCGCCGTTCAGCTGCTTCGACTCCTCCGTCGACTCGAGGTAGTGCACCTCGTGGAAGTAGAAGGGGGAGCCGGAGGACCCCAGGACCGCCCGGGCCTCGGCGTCGAAGACCTCCGGGTGGGAAGCGACCACCCGAGTCGCGAGGGTCGAGAGGGGGGAATCGACGTAGATCGGGATCCGCGGGACCTCCCCCCGCTCGTAGAGGCGGTGGAGGACGTAGAGGAGGTTCTGCGTCCGCCCGACGCTGAAGGCCGGGACCACGATCTTCCCGCCCCCCCGAGCGCACCCGGAGACGATCTCCGCGAGATCGCGCTCGAGGTCAGGCAGAGGCGGATGGAGGCGGTCGCCGTAGGTGCTCTCCGTGAGGAAGACGTCGGCGGCCGGGAGGGGGGAGGGATCGCGGAGGATCGGGAGGCCGCGCCGGCCGAGGTCGCCCGTGAAGACGATCCGGACGGAGCGCGGCGGCTCGCTCGCCTCCACCTCGACGGACGCGGAGCCGAGGATGTGTCCCGCGTCGTGGAAGCGGGCGCGCACGCCCGGCGCGACCGGGAACCACGCTCCGTAGGGGCGGCCGGCGAAGCGCGGGAGCGTTCGCTCGACGTCCTCGACTGTGTAGAGCGGCTCCACGTGCTCCCCGCGCGTGCGCCGCAGGAACTCGGCGTCGCTCTCCTGGATGTGCCCCGAGTCGCGGAGCATGACCTCCGCGAGGTCCACGGTCGCCTCCGTCGCGTGGATCGTCCCCCGGAACCCGGCGCGGACGAGACCCGGGAGGTTCCCGGAGTGGTCGATGTGCGCGTGGGAGAGGAGCACGGCGGCGATCTCCCGCGGCGGGAAGGGAAACCGCCGGTTGCGCTCGGCCGCCTCCGCCCGCCGCCCCTGGAAGAGCCCGCACTCGAGCAGGACCGTGACGCCGCCGACCTCGAGGGCGTGCATCGAGCCGGTCACCGACCTCGCCGCCCCGAAGAACGCGAGTCGCACGGCGGCTAGAAGAGGCGGCCGATCTTCCCGGTCGTCTTGAAGTGGACCTTCGCGACCCGCCGCAGCGCCTCGGGTCCGTGGATCGACACGAATCGGCGGGCGGCCGCGTCCACCTCCTCCCCCGCCCCCTTGGGGAGGTCGACGGCGAACTCCTCCGAGAGCCCGGCGAGCCCGCGGAGGAACCCGTCCCGGGCGAGGATCGAGGCCGCGGCGACAGCGGGATCCTCCTCGGCGCGCGGACGCTGGTGCAGCTCGAAGCGCTCCGCGGCGGCGCCGAG
>CBRGOK010000091.1:0-9631 GCA_967798035.1 uncultured bacterium | reverse complement strand
TCCTGGCGCTGCTCGGTGCGACGGTCCTCGCGCTCGGGAGATCCGGAGGCCTCGCCGGTCCGGGGATCGCGCGGCGCGCGCGGGCGGCGGTCGTGGGGATCCTCCTCCTCTGCGCGGGCGCGTTCGTGTTCGTGGATCTGCGACCGATCGCCGGAGCCGTGCAGTTCCAGGTCTTCCGGGGGCTCGGGTTCCCGATCCTCCTCGGCGCCTTCCTTGTCGCCGGGGGGCTCGACCGGGCGCTTCGGGGAGCGCCCGCCATCCGAGCCGCGGCGGGGTGGACGGCGGCCTCGCTCGTCTGGTTCGACGAGAGGCTCCTCGCGGTCGGGCTCCTCGCCCTCCTCGCGCTGCGGGGCCGGGACGGTCTTCGCTCCGATCGTGCGGCGTGGCTCGCGCTCGCGGCGGCCCTCCTCGTCCTCGCGGTCGCGGCGACCGCGGAGGGGCTGGCGCGGCCCGTCCCGAAGAGCCGCCTCGCGCTCGCCCTCCTCGCCGCCCTCGGCGGCGCGGCAGGGCCGGCGCTCCTCCGCCGGATCCCGGCGGGGAGGGCGGGGCCGGTCGCCCTCGCGGGCTCGGTCCTCCTCCTCGCGGGCCTGGGCGCCGCGGCCGGCCGGAGGGGAGGGGAGAGCCGCCTCGATCTCCCCGGACGCGCTCCGCGGGACCCCTGGGAGCGGACGCAGGCCTGGGCGCGCGAACAGCCGGGGAGGGCCCTCTACGTCATCCCGCCCGACCGCTCCGGGTTCCGGACGGGGTCGGCGCGAAGCGCGTTCGTCACGTTCAAGGACGGCGGAGCCGCCCTCCTCGACCGGGGGTTCGCTCTCGAGTGGTTTGCGCGGATGAGGGCCTTGAAGGCCATCGGCGGGGGGGGAGGCTATCATTCGCTCGGGCCGGGCGAGTTCGAGGAGATCGCGCGGCGATACGGCGCGACGCACACGATCGTCGAGGGGGCGCTTCCGCTCGAGGAGGTCCACCGCGACGGTCCGATCGCGGTCTACCGTCTGCCGGAGGCGAAGTGAGGCGACGTCCGGGGCGCTTGACGCGGAGGCGACGCGCTTCGCATAGTGGTTCGCCGAATCCGGGGAAGGACGTGCAAAGAGCTGCAACAGCGAGGAGACCGGAGGCGCCCGCCTCGTCGGGCCGCGTCCCCCGTCCGCTCCCGCCCGTCCTCACCGGCTCCCCCCGGTTCCCCTACGGCCGGCACATCTTCGACGAGCGGGAGATCGCGGCGGCGACCGAGGCCCTGCGGGACCGGCGCCTGAGCGGGGGGGAGCGGACGCTGCGGTTCGAGGAGGCCTTCGCGGGGCTCGTCGGGGCGCCCTTCTCCTGCTTCGCCAACTCGGGCTCCTCCGCGAACCTCCTCGCCGTCGCCGCCCTCTGCGCGAACGAGCGCGGGCCGCGCCTGCGCGCGGGGGACGAGGTCGTCGTCCCCGCCCTCTCCTTCCCGACGACCGTGAACGCCTTCCTGCATCACGGTCTCACGGTCGTCCTCGCGGACGTCGGACGGGACACCTTCACCGTCGACACCGACCGGATCGAGGCGTGCCGGACGAGCCGGACGCGGGCCCTCTCCCTCCTCCACGCCTTCGGGAACCCGTGCGACCTCGACCCGCTCCTCTCCCTCGCCCGCGCGCGGGGGCTCCTCGTCCTCGAGGACGCGTGCGAGGCGCTCGGGACGACCTACGAGGGGAGGGCGGTCGGGACGTTCGGAACGCTCGGCACCTACTCGTTCCATCCTGCGCACCAGATCACGACGGGAGAGGGGGGCGGCGTCGTCGGATCGGACCCCTCCCTCCTCCCGATCCTCCATTCGCTCCGCGACTGGGGGCGGGTCTGCCCCTGCCCCCGCTGCTCCGCCTCGGGTCACGGGGCGAGGGCGCGGTCGCGCGCCCGGCTCCCCGCGGACTGGGATCCGCACTACCTCTACGCCCTGCGCGGCTTCAACCTGAAGCCCCTCGAGCTCCAGGCCGCCGTCGGGCTCGTCCAGCTCGAGAAGTTCCCCTCGTTCCGGGCGGCGCGGCGCGCGAACTTCGCGCGCCTGCGGGCCTGGTTCGCGGAGAGGGAGGACCTCTTCCTCCTCCCGCGGACGCCCCGGGGGGGCGATCCCTGCTGGTTCGCCTACCCGGTCGTCCTGCGCGAGGGACGTCTCGAGAGGGCGCCGCTCCTGCGCTTCCTCGCCGCGCGCGGCGTCGAGACCCGTCCCTTCCTTGCGGGCAACCCGCTGCGCCAGCCCGCCTACCGCGGGGCTCGCATCCGGGCCCCGGGGCCCCTCCCGGGAGCGGACTACCTCGTCCGGAACGGGTTCTTCCTCGGCCTCCATCCCGCCCTCGAGGAGGGGGACCTCGCGGAGGTCCTGGGGGCCTTCGAGGTGTTCCTCGCGGGGCGCCGCTCGGCGGCCGCTCACCCCGAGTCCGCCTCGCGGAGGAGGGCGACGAGGCGGTCGGCGACCCGATCGAAAGAGTAGTTCTGTTGCGCGCTGGCGCGGGCCGCCGCGCCGAGGCGCTCGCGCAGGGGCGCGTCCTCGATCAAGCGGCAGATCGCGTGCACCCACTCCTCGTGCGTGCGGGCGAGGAGGACGTTCTCGCCGTCCCGGAACACCCGGAGGTTCAGCCCGACGGGGGAGCAGACCGCCGGCGTCCCGAGGGCGGCGTACTCGATCGCCTTGCGGGCCATCTTCCCCTGGTTGAACTCGTTCTCGAGGAGCGGGAGGAGCCCGATGTCGAGGGAGCGGCCGAGCTCGACCTCCCGTTCGTAGGACCAGGATTCGACCTCGACCGGCATCGGCAGGTCGAGACGGGGTTTCTCCCCGCCGCCCCAGACGATCTTCAGCCGGACCTCCGGGTGGCGGCGCGCGACTTCCACGAGGGCGGGCTCGAGCCACCGCAGGTTCGGGAAGTTCACGGCGAGGCCGACCCACCCCAGCGCGAGAGCTCCGTCTCGGCGCCGCGCCGGTCCCTCGGAGAAGAACCTCGGCTCGACGGCGGCGGGGAGGACGACCGCCCTGCGCGCGCGTCCCCGCGCGTACTCCTCGAGGAAGGGGCTGTCGTTCGTGACGACGGCCCAGGCCCCGCGGACGAGCGCCTCGATCGCCCGCAGGCGCCTCCGGGAGGCGCGGGTGCTCTCGGGGCGCCAGTACAATTGCGCCGTGAAGATGGCGTCGTCGAAGTCGAAGAGGTATCGCCGCCGCAGCCCCCGGAGCGCGAGCCGATGGGGGAAGGGGAGGACGACCTTCTGGACGTAGACGACGCGATGCCGGGCAATCTCCGCGAGGGCTCGGAGGCGGTCGAGGGCCTGCAGGGTCCTCGCGTGCGCCTCGAGCGCGAGCCGGGGGACGTAGTAGAGGGGCTTCGGGATCCGCTTCAGGCGCCGGACGGCCGCGAGGAAGCGCTCGTAGCGGTCGGAGTGCCCGAGCGAGAGGACGCGCGCTTCGATCCCTTCCCGACGAAGATGGTCGAGATACTGGAAGACGCGGATCCGGCTGCTGGGGACCTCTCGGTTCCCGAGGGTGAGGAAGAGGACGCGCATTCCCGGGCCCGGGTCCACGGGCCCCGCCGATCCCGGGACGATGCAGACCGCGGAAGCCCTTCCGGCTCGCGCGCGGCCCCCCCGAGACGGGGCGAAGGATAGCATGGCGCGGGAGTCGCCGTCCGCGGCGGGAGGCGGATGCACGCTCCTCGGCGTGCGCCTGGACCGGGTCACCTTCCGGGAGGCGCTCGACCGGATGGAGGCGTTCGCCACAGGGAGGAGCCCGCGGAGGGTCGTGACGGTCAACCTCGACTTCCTCGCGAGGGCGCGGAGCGACGAGGGCTTCCGCGACGTGCTCAACGGGGCCGACCTCCGGGTCGCGGACGGGATGCCCCTCGTCTGGGCCTCCCGCCTCCTCGGCGAGCCCCTCCCCGAGCGGGTGGCCGGCGTGGACCTCTTCGAGGCCTTCGCGCAGCGGGCCGCGGCGAGGGGGATCCGCCTCTTCCTCCTCGGCGCCCGGCCCGGCGTGGCGGACGCCGCCGCCGCGGTGCTGCGGAGCCGGCACCCCTCCCTCAGGGTCGTCGGGACCTATTCACCTCCGGAGGGATTCGAGAACGTCCCGGAGCAGGACGCCGAGGCGGCGCGGCGCGTGGAGGAGGCGCGGCCCGACGCGCTCTTCCTCGCCGTGTCGACCCCGCGGGGGGAGAAGTGGATCGCGCGCCTCCTCGAGCGCGTGCCGGTCCCCCTCGCCGTGAACGTGGGCTCCGCCTTCGACGTCGTGGTCGAGCCGCGCCGGCGCTCCCCGCGGGCGCTGCGGCGGCTCGGGCTCGAGTGGCTCTACCGCCTCCTCCGCGAGCCGCGCCGGCTCTGGCGCCGGTATCTGGTGGCGGACGCCGGCGTCGTCCTCCCGCTCTTCACCGACGCATTCCGGAGGCGCGGCGCGCGATGAGCGGCGCGCCGGAGGCGCGGCGGAGCGAGGACGGGGTCTCCTTCCGCGGGGGGAACTTCGAGGGGAAGCTCGTCGCCTCGCGGATCCTCCCCCGCTTCTTCCGCCTGCGCGGGGTCGAGCGGGTCCTCAACCTCGGGTGCGGGGAGGGACCGCAGGCCGCCGCCTTCCGGGGGCAGTACGGCGCGATGGTCTGCGCCGACCTCGACGAGGGGCGGCTCCGCTTCGCGCGGCGGCGCCTCGGGGAGGAGGGGCTCCGGGCGGTCTCGTTCCTGCGCTGCGACGCCGGGGCGCTCCCGTTCCCCTCCGGATCGTTCGACGCTGTCCTCGCGGTCGATCTCCTCGAGCACCTCCCGGACCCCGAGAGCGCGCTCCGGGAGTGCGCGCGCGTCCTGCGGCCGGAGGGGCGGCTCCTCGCCTCCTTCCCGCTCCTCTTCGACTTCTTCGACGACGCCTTCGAGTGGGCGGCGGCGCTGCGTGCGCGGCTCATGCGGCGCGAGCGGCGACAGGCGGCCGTCGCGGTCTGGGACCGGCACAACCAGAGGCGCTCCCCGCGGGGATGGGTCGCGACCCTCTCCCGCGGCGGCTTCCGGGTCGAGCGGATGCGCGCCTCGACCCTCTTCCCCCCGCTCCAGCTCCTCGGGGTCCGGCGGTTCTGGATCGAGATCGGCGCGATCCGCCGGATCGATGCCGGGCTCTGCTCGATCCCCGGGCTGCGTCGCCTCGGACAGGCGATGCTCCTCGACTGCCGGAAGTCCCCGCTCGCGGGCTGAAGCGCGTCGCGGGCGCCGCCGCGTCAAGGGCGGATCAAGGTTGCATTTCGGTCGATCGCGCGGGTCTCCTCCGATCGACGGAATCGATCAACGCAAGCCTTGCTCTCGCGGGGAGCCGCCCGTAGCATCGCGCGGTCAACTCGACGAGCGCCAGGTTGGACGGCTCGTCTTGGTTCCAGGTTCCAATCTTTCGGAGGGTCTGAGAACGATGGGAAGTTCGATGATCTGGACCCGTTGGGTCCGCGGCGGCGTTTTCCTCTTCGCCTTCGTCGCGACCGCCCCCCTGGCGGTCGCGCAGCTTCCGATGGTGGTCGACCTGGGCGCGCTCGGCTCGGGCGGCTCGCTCCTCCTCGGCCAGACCGCCGGCGACGAGGCCGGCTGGAGTCTCGCGGCGGCCGGCGACGTGAACGGCGACGGCACCGACGACTTCCTGATCGGCGCGCGCGGCGGCGCCTCGGGGGCGGGCAGGGTCTACCTGATCTACGGGTCGGCCGCCCTGCCGGCGAGCGTGAACCTCTCCAACGTCGGCGGGAGCCTCCCGGGCGTCGTCCTCACGGGCGACGTGGCCGGAGACAACGCCGGCTGGTCCGTCGCCGGCGCCGGCGACGTGAACAACGACGGCTTCGACGACATCCTGATCGGCGCGCCGATGGCGGACGGCCTCGCGGGGCGCGCCTACCTCGTCTACGGCGGGCCCGCCCTCCCCTCGAGCATCGCTCTCGGGACCCTGGGCGCCGCGGGGGTCACGTTCCTCGGCGTCGCCCCGGGAGACCAGGCCGGATTCAGCGTCGCCGGCGCGGGGAGCGTCGACGGGGACGCCTTCGACGACATCCTGATCGGGGAGCGGCTCGCCGATCCCCTCGGGAGGATCGACGCGGGACAGACCTACCTCGTCCACGGTGGCGCCGCCCTCCCCTCGCTGATCCAGCTCCCCTCCTCGGGCGTGCCCGGGATCGACGTGATCAACGGCGGCGCCGCCGGCGACATGTCGGGCTTCTCGGTCGACGGGGCCGGGGACGTGAACGGCGACGGGATCCCCGACCTCATCATCGGCGGGCGCAACTCCGACCCGGGCGGAGTCTCGAACGCGGGGCGCGCCTGCGTCGTGTACGGCTTGCCGGCCTCCACGACCGACCTCGGCGCGCTCGGCGCGGGCGGGACCTGCATCGACGGCTGCGGCTCGGGCGACGTCCTCGGCTTCGACGTGACGGGCGGGGCCGACGTCAACGGGGACGGCTTCGCCGACCCGATCGTCGCCGCTCGCCTCGCCGACCCCAACGGGCTCGTCGACTCCGGCGAGACCTACATCCTGTTCGGGCGCGCGGGCCTCCCGGAGAGGATCGTCGCGTGCGACATCGGCTGCGACGGAGTCCGCCTCCAGGGCGCCTCGGCCGGCGATCAGTCCGGCCACTCGGTCGCGGCCGTGAGCGATCTCAACCAGGACGGCTTCGACGACGTGCTCATCGGCGCGCCCTTCGCGGCGCCGACGGGCCTCACGTGGCAGGGGGAGTCCTACCTCGTGCACGGGAGCCCCGGCCTCCAGCCCATCGTGAACCTCGGCGCGCTCGGGTTCGGCGGCTCGAAGTTCCGCGGCTCCGCCGCGAACGAGCTCTCCGGCTACGAGGTCGCCGAGGCAGGGGACGTGAACGGGGACGGGATCCCCGACCTGCTCATCGGCGGCTGGCTGTCGAGCCCGGCGGGGCGCGCCTACGTCGTCTTCGGCTCGGCCTTCTCCGGCGGGTCGGTCACCTCCTACGGGACGGGTTGCCCGGGGACCGGCGGCGTCACCCCCGTGCTGGGGGTCTCCGGCGGCGATCCCGTCGTCGGGGATCACGCGACCCACATCTGGATGACGGGGCTCGTCTCGAGCTCGTTCGGATTCCTGGTCTGGGGGAACGCCTCCGCCAACTTCCCGCTGCCGGGTCCCTGCGCGAACCCGGTGCCGGGCGGGTGCACGCTCCTGATCGATCCCGGAGCCGTGCTCTTCTTCCTCCGGGAGGTCGGCGTGACGGGGTCCTGCGGCCGCGTCTACGCCCCTCACCCGATCCCTCCCATGCCGTCCATCGCGGGCGCCCAGATCTTCGTGCAGGGCGGGGCGTTCGACGTGAATGGGACGCTCTGCCTCGCGTCGCTCACGAACGCGCTCGACATCGTCATCGGACCGTAGGGCAGCAGGACTGCCTAGGGCGGCCGGGGGGTCCCTCGATCCCCCGGCGTCGGAGGGACAAGCAGATGAGGGGGGCTCCCGCTCGCCGGACCACGCGGGCGGGCCCCATGGGTAGGTACAGGGCGAAGAGAGAGGGATCGGTTCCAGGTCCATGTTCAGCCATCGTCTCGAGCAGAAGCGCCGGATCGTGGCGGTGCTCGACCTCGCGATCGTGGCGGGGGCCTTCCTCCTCGCCTGGGAAGGGCGCGTCCTCCTCGCGACGGCCGCCGGGGAGCGCCTCCCTCCCCTCCAGCGCGCGATCTCGGGCGGGGACCTCCTCCCCTTCGTCCTCCTCCTGTGGATCGTGGCGTTCCGGGTCACCCGGTACCACGCCGACATCTTCGTCCGCCGGTCGTTCTCCCGGCGCGTGGGGAGGATCCTCCAGACGAACCTCGTCGGCTTCCTCCTCCTCTCCGTCTTCCTCTTCCTCACGCGGCGTCCCCACACGAGCCGGGCCCTCATCGCGCTCTTCCTCTCCTTCTCGACCGTGGGCCTCCTCGCGGGGAGGCTCCTCGCGGAGGGGCTGGCGCGGCGCGTGAGTCGCCGGGAGGGCCTGCGTCGGCTCCTCGTCTTCGGAGGCGACCGGCACGCGCGACAGTTCGTCCGGATGGTGAACTCTCGTCGCGAGCTCGGCGCGGAGGTCGTCGGGATCGTGCACGAGCGCTCCGGGCACGCGGAGCGCATCCTCGAGGGGACGAGGGTCCTCGGGGGTCCGAGGGAACTCGGCGGGATCCTCGACCACGAGGTGGTCGACGAGGTCGTCTTCGCCGTCGATCGCTCCTCCCTCGGCCAGATCGAGGACGCGATCTGGACGTGCGAGGCCGCGGGGGTGCGCGCGACGATCGTCGCGGACTTCTTCGACTTGCGTATCGCCCGTCCGCGGATGGACGAGATCGGGGGGATCCCGCTGATCTCCTTCGAGACGACGGTCGCCAGCGAGGGGCAGGCGCTCGTCAAGCGGGCGATCGATCTCGCCGTCGCGGGCGTCGCGACGATCGCGCTTCTCCCCGTCCTGGGCGCCTGCGCCCTCGCGGTCCTCCTCGACGACGGCGGGCCCGTCCTCTACCGGCAGGTGCGCTGCGGGCTCCAGGGACGCCGCTTCTCGATCTGGAAGTTCCGCTCGATGGTGCGCGGCGCCGAGGGGATGCTCCCCGCCCTCCTCGAGCAAAACGAGCGGGACGGCCCGGTCTTCAAGATGGACCGCGATCCCCGCATGACCCGCGTCGGCCGGTGGCTCCGGATGACGAGCCTCGACGAGCTCCCGCAGCTCTTCAACGTGCTGCGCGGGGAGATGAGCCTCGTCGGGCCGCGCCCCCCGATCCCGGAGGAGGTCCGCAGCTACGAGAGGTGGCAGCGCCGGCGCCTGAGCGTCAAGCCGGGGATCACCGGCCCGTGGCAGGTCTCGGCCCGCAACGGCCACTCCTTCGAGGAGTGGATGCGGATGGACCTCGACTACATCGACCGCTGGTCCCTCTCCCTCGACCTGAAGATCCTCCTGCGTACGATCCCCGCGGTGCTGGCGGGGACCGGCCGCTGAAGCCGGGCGCCCCTTCCGGCCGACACCGATTCCGACCCCCTTGGCCCCGAGCGCGTCCCCTTCCCCCCCGCTGATCCGGACGGTCCTGCGCCGGCGCTGGCTCACCTGCGTGCTGGTGGGCCTCCTCGCCGCCGCCGCCGGCGGGATCGCCATCCAGCGCACGCCCGCCCGCTTCACCGCCCGCAGCCTCATCGCCCTCCGGGGAATCCAGCTGCGGCGCTCCCAGCCCCTCGCCCAGCAGGCGGGGTACGAGCCGGGGGTCGTCGCCGAGCCGATGACCGGCCCGACCTGGGTCGAGTGGGTGAACGGGTTCCTCTTCGCGGAGCGGGTGGCGGCCCGGCTCCGGGAGGAGGGGATGGAGTGCGCGGCCTTCGACGTGAACCTGCGGGTCCGGGCGAGCCTGCTCGGCGAGAGCCTCGTCAAGATCGAGGCGAAGGACCTCGACCCCGCGCGGGCGAAGCGCTTCGCGGACACGGCCGCGCGCGTGTTCCTCGAGGAGAGCCTGCTGCGCGTGAAGGAGGAGATGAACGGCGCCGTGCGGTGGCTCGAGAACCGGGTCGGGGCGGAGCGCAAGGAGATCGAGGAGGCCGACCTCCGCATCGCCGGCTACAAGCGCGAGCACGCGATCGGGGACCTGCAAGGGGAGCAGGAGAGCCTCCTCGCGAGGCTCGACTCGATCGAGGAGAAGCGGATCGACGCCGAGGTCAAGCTCG
>CBRGOK010000090.1:0-9633 GCA_967798035.1 uncultured bacterium | reverse complement strand
ACCTCCGTCTAGAGCGGAATCGTGAGCACGGCGCAGGGCGCCGTGTGCGCCAGATCGACGACGGGGCTCGTCTGCATCGCGCTCCTCGAGCGGGAGAAGGCCGGGGAGGCGGAGGCCGCCCTCGGGCGCGGCCTCGACTACCTCCTCGCGAACGTCGACCTCGACCGCCCCGACGACTGGGACATCGACAACACGTGGGGGTTCATCTACGGCCTCGACGCGCTCGCGCGCGCCCTCCTCTCGCCGCGTTTCGCGGACTCGCCCCGGCGGGAGGCGCTCCGGGCCGGAGCGGCGAAGTTCCTCGACGGGATGGCCCGCTACCAGTCCCCCAACGGCGGGTGGGGCTACTACGCCGACGCGGAGGCGGCCTGGCTCCCGGAGTGGGCGACCTCCTTCACCTCCGCGGCGGGGGTGATCGCCCTCGCCGACGCGAAGAAGGCGGGCGTCGCCGTCCCCGACAAGGTGATGCAGGGCGCCGTCCGCTCCGTGAAGCGCTGCCGGCTCCCGAGCGGGGCCTTCACCTACAGCGTGATGGCGATCCCCTACTCCCCGCGCATGGAGTGGATCGACGAGATCAAGGGCTCGCTCTCCCGCATCCAGGTCTGCAACCTGGCCCTCCTGCGCGCGGGCGAGAAGGTCCCGCTCGGGGAGATCAAGCGCGGGCTCGAGCTCTTCTTCGAGCACCACAAGTTCCTCGACGTCGCGCTGCGAAAGCCCATCCCCCACGAGGCCTACTACTTCAACTCGGGCTACTTCTACCTCTTCGGCCACTACTACGCCGCCGAGCTGATCGCGACCCTCCCTCCCGCCGACCGCGCCGCCTACTGGGGGAGGCTCCAGCGGGAGATCCTGAAGACGCAGGAGAGCGACGGCGGGATGTGGGACTTCTGGATGTCCGCCCACACGAAGCCCTACGGGACCTCCTTCGGGATCCTCGCGCTCGGGCGCTCCGTCGAGCCGATCGGGTAGGCGCCCGCCGGATCCCGGAGCCAGGACATCGCGAGGAACGCCCCCGCGGCGAGGGCGGCGCCGGCGCTCCCTTCCCAGGCGAGGACGATCGCGCGGGGGGAGGGAGAGCCGAGGAGCGCGAAGAGGAGGAGCGCCGCGTCGAGCCCCGCGGCGAGCCAGAGCACGGAGCGCTTCTCGAGGGAGATCCCGAGGAAGAGGGGGACGAGGAGGAGGCCGTAGAGGGCGCTCCCGATCCCGAGGGGGAGGAGATGGGGCGCGACCTCCGGATACCGGCCCGGCTCGATCAGGAGGGAGAAGAACCAGCCGGGGAAGGCGGCGAGATTGGCGAGGATCCAGACGAAGGTGACGACGAGGAACGCGGCCGTGGTCCAGACGGGGGGCGCCAGGGAGAGACCGGAAGCCCGGCGCTCGGCCGTCCGCCGGACGACCGCCATCGCGAAGGGGAGGGGGAGCGTGACGAGGAATCGACTCACGTGGGTCGCGGCGAAGAACCGCCCGACCTCGTCCGGATCGTCGAGGAGCGCATGGGCGAGGAGGGGAGCCGAGTACGCCGCGGCGCCGAACGCGGCGAGGGCGAGGGCGTGGCGGAGCGCGAGGGGGATCGGCGCGGGCTGGCCCCCGTGCGCGGCGCGACGGAGGACGAGGCAGCCGATCCCCCCCGCCGTGGGGATGCAGACCGCGACGGCCTCGATCGCGCCCCCGCCGAGGGAGTCGAGGGCGCGGAGGAGGACGATGCGCAGGGCCGGCTCGGCGACGGCGGCGAGGGCGAAGGGGAGGAGATTGCGCCGGCCGAGGAGGGTTCCGAGGGCGCCGTGGTAGAGGGCGAGCGCGCCGC
Source organism: uncultured bacterium (assembly GCA_967798035.1). Classification (GTDB taxonomy): domain Bacteria; phylum Planctomycetota; class UBA1135; order UBA1135; family JAKEFM01; genus JAKEFM01. Next base: position 7,829 of record CBRGOK010000090.1, on the reverse strand, counting down.
CGGAGAGGGCGAGGGAGAGGCCCGGCGCGAGGGAGGCCGGGAATCGCCCCGCTCCGGACGCCCCCGAGACAAGATCGACGACGAGCCAGCCGGCGCCGAGGACGAGGACCGCGACCCCCGCGGCCCGGAAGGCGAGGCGAGCGCCCCCCGCGAGGGCCTCCGCCTCCCCCTTCTCGTCCCCCGCCTCGCGTCGTGCCGCGACGGACCGTGCGATCGCGGCCTGGATCGCCCCGAACGGGAGCGAGGCGGCGAGGAGGACGGAGAGGAGCGATCCGGCGAGGCCGAACTCGGAAGGCGGGAGGCGGCTCGAGAGGGCACGGACGTAGAGGAGGAGGAGGAGCGCGGAGGCGCTCATCGAGAGGACGACGAGGAGCGCCTCGCGCCGGGGGCGCACGAGGGCCGGGGCGCTGGACACCCTGGGGGCCTGTCCCTAAAAACACCCGCGCGACCGAGGTCGCGCTTGCTTCTCCGGGATCACAGTCGGGAGTCCCTTCCTCTGGAGGAGGTCGGCTGCGCGCTGTGCGGCCGGGACGGCGGGATCCCGGAGCACCGGGAGGGGAACTACCGGATGCTCCGCTGCCCGCGCTGCGGGCTTCGCTTCGCGAGCCCGCGCCCGACGGCCGAGGGGGTGGCCGAACTCTACACTCGCTACCTCCCCGAGGGGGACGGCGAGGCGGAGGACTGGGACCGCGCGATGGGAGGGGTCTTCGGGATCGCGGCGAGGAGGATCGAGCGCGCGCTCGGGCGGCCGGGCCGGCTCCTCGACGTCGGCTGCGGGTTCGGCGGGTTCCTCGAGGCGATGGAACGCCGGGGATGGCGCGTCTCCGGGATCGATCCCTCGCCGAGAGCGGTCGAGCGCGCGCGGGCTCGCCTGCGGGGGGGGAGCGTGCGGCGCGGGGTCTTCCCCGACGACCTCCCGGGAGGGGAGTCGTTCGACGCCATCGCGGCCTTCTACGTGCTCGAGCACGTGCGCGATCCGGTCGGATTCGTGCGCGCGGCGTTCGCGGCCCTCGATCCGGGGGGCGCGCTCCTCGTGCGCGTGCCGCACACGGCCCCGCTCAAGCGGGCGCTCGGCTGGATCGGGATCCCGAACCGCCTCTACGACCTCCCCGCCCACCTCCACGACTTCTCCCCCGCCGTCCTGCGCCGGCTCCTCGCGGGCGGCGGGTTCGTCGAGGCGAGGGCCTTCGTCGGCGGGGCGACGCGATTCGGCGGTCCGCCGCGACAGGCGTTCTCCGCCCTCGCGGGGGCGGGAGGCGAGGCGGCGTTCCTCGCGAGCGGGGGGCGCTGGCTCCTCCCGGGACTCTCCTACTCGGTCCTCGCGAGGAAGCCCGCTCCGTGAACCGCCTCCCCCTCCTCCTCCTCGCCGCGGCCTCCTGCCGCGCCGCGCCGGTCGCGGTCCCGGAAGCCGAGGCGGCCGCCCTGGACGAGGCGGTCCGACGGGCGAACCCGGCGCTTCCCGGATTCCGCGCGAGCGGCACGCTCACCGTCGAGGGGGACTTCTTCCTCTCCATCGCCCCCCGCCGGAGCTTCGACTTCGTCGCGGCCGGGGCGCCGGGCCGCTCGTTCGTCCTCCTCCGGCAGCCCTTCGGGACGGTCCTGAAGGCCGGCGCCGTCGAAGGCCTCCTCTGGGTGGTCGTGACGATGCCCGAGGCGACCCTCTACCGGAGGAGCCTCCTCGAGGCGAAGGGACCGAGGCCCGTCCTCCTCGCGCGGGACCTCCTCCTCGCGTTCGACCTCTGCGTCCCGCTCCCCCCGCGCCTCTCCTTCCTGCGGAGCGAGGAGGAGCTCGTCGGCGTCGACGGGGAGAATCGCTACGCCTTCGACCCGCGGTCGCTCCGGCTGCGCCGCCGCGAGCTGCCGGGAGTCCGGGTGGAGCAGGAGGGCTCGGGTCCGCTTCCGGAACGCCTCGTCGTGCGCGGGACGAGGATGCGGGAGCGGGTGATCGTGAGCATCGAATCGGTCACGCCGGCGGCGCCCGGCGCCGCGACCTTCGAGCCGGGTCCGACGGCCGACCTGAAGGAAGGGGAGGCCGATGCGTGAAGGAGGAGCGCTCGTCACGGACGGGATCTGGCGCAAGTCCCTCGCGGCCGTCCGGGGCCTCGGCGAGGCGGGCGTTCCGGTGGCGGTCGGGGAAGTCTCGCGCCTGAACGCGGCGGCCTTCTCGCGCCACGCGAGCCGCAGGCTGAAGTCCCCCTCCCCGACGACCGAACCGGATCGGTTCCTCGGATGGCTCGTCGAGACGGCCGCGCGGCTGCGCCTCTCCTCGGTCCTCCCGATGGAGGATGCGACGGTCGACCTCTGCCTCCGGGCGCGCTCCGCGCTCCCCCGCGGTTGTGGCGTCCCCTTCCCGGAACCGGGCGTCGTCGCGCGGCTCCGCGACAAGGCCGGCGCGCTGGACCTCGCCGCCTCCCTCGGGATCGCCGCGCCGCGGACGGTGGCCCCGCTCGGACCGGAGGACCCCCGACTCGGCCGGCTTCGCGCGCCCTTCGTCGTCAAGCCGCGGATGGGCTCGGGGTCCAGGGGCCGCCGCTACGTCGAACAGCGCGAGGACCTCCCCGCCGCGATCCGCGCCGTCGAGGCCGACCGCGGAGCGTGCGTGGTCCAGGAACGAATCCCGGCGGGTGGGCGCGCGATCGGTGTCGGCTGCGTCCTCGGACGCAACGGAGAGGCGCTCGCCGCGGTCGCCTACCGGCGCCTTCGACAGTACCCGGTCGATGGCGGACCCGGGACGCTGCGCGAGACGATCGATCACCCCGAGGCGATCGCGCGGTCGCTCGCGCTCCTGCGCGCCGCGCGCTGGTTCGGCCCCGCGCACTGCGAGTTCCTCGAGGATCCCGCGACGGGCGAGCCGCTCCTGATCGAGGTGAACCCCCGGTTCTGGGGCTCCCTCGCGCTCGCCGTCCGCGCGGGGACGAACGTTCCCTTCCTCTGCCACGAGCTCGCGCGCGGGGTGGATCCCGCCCCCGTCCGGACCTACCGGGTCGGGGTGCGCTGCCGGTTCCTCTTCCCCGGCGACGCGCTCCACTTCCTGCGCAATCCCGACCGCTGGCGGCTCGACCCTCCCTTCTTCCGGTTCCGCGGCTCCCACTACGACGTCGAGTCGTGGCGCGACCCGGGACCCGCGCTCGGGCAGTTCCTATCGCTCGTGCCCTTCCTGACGCGGGCGCAGTTCCGCGCGATCCGCCGCGGATGACGGGGCGCCCTCCTCGGGAGCCGGCCGCGTGAGGGACCTCGCCGCGGCGGCGGCCCGGCGACCCGGGCGCACGACCCTCCTCGCGCTCCTCGTCACGGCGCTCGCGCTCGCCGGCGCTTCGCGCCTCCGCCTCGGGACCGACCTCCTCGCCCTCCTTCCTGTTTCCGATCCCTCCGTCCGCGAGTTCAAGGATGCCGTCGAGGACTTCGGATTCGCGCGACGCCTTCTCGTCGCGGTCGAGGCGGACACCGCCGCAGGCCTCGCCGCCGCCGCACCGAAGATCGAGGCCTTCTTCGCTGGGCTCGCGTCCATGCCGGGGGTCCGGTCGGTCGAGGCGGGGATCCCCTCCGGGGTGGTCCGGCGACTGGCGGGCGCCGACGGGGTCCGGCTCCTGCCGGAGGGAGCCCTCCGCCGTCTTCGGACTCGCCTGGGAGCCGAGGGCCTGCGCGCGGCCGCGACCGAGGCGCGGGCGCGGCTGGGCGACGCCGACGCCGCGGCGACCCGGGAACTCATCCTCGCCGACCCCCTCGACTTCCGCGGGCTCGCCGTCGAGTTCGCCGCTCTCCGCCCGCGCTCGGGGCTCTCGCTTCCCGCGGCCGACGGGTCGCTCCCCCTCCTCTCCGAGGACGGGCGGATGCGCCTCGCCGTCGCGCTCGCCGAGCGGCCTCCGGAGGACATCGCCTTCTCGGAGGGGATCGTCCGGGAGACGAGGGAGCGCTTCGACGCGGCCCTCGACGGCTCCGGGCTCCGCCTCGCCCTCGCCGGCGCCTATCCGATCGCGGCCGAGGCCTCCGCGCGCATGCGGCTCGACCTCGTCGGGATCGGGCTGGTCGCTTTCCTCGCCGTCCACGTCCTCTCCGGGCTCCTCTTCCGGAGCGTCCGCCTCCTCCTCGCCGTCGGAGGGGTCCTCGTCCTCTCGGTGGTCTGGACCGCGGGGGCGGCCGGCGTCCTCTTCGGGGAGATCCACGTCGTCTCGGTCGGCTTCGCCTCCACCCTCGTCGGTCTGGGGATCAACTTCGGCCTCCACGTCTCGAACGCGTACGCGCACGGCCTCGAATCGGCCCTCTCTCCCTCGGAGGCCGTCGGGGAAGCCACCCGCGGCCTCGCGCGAGGGCTCCTCGCCTCGGCCGCGACGACGGCCGGCGCCTTTGCCGTCCTCCTCTTCTCCTCCTTCCGCGGCTACGCCGAGTTCGGCGTGCTCCTCGCCGTCGGCGTCTCCCTCGCCTGCGCGAGCGCGCTCCTCGTTCTCCCCGCCTGGCTCGGGGGGAGCGCCTCCGCCGCTCCCGATCCGGTCCGCGGCCTGGCGAGGCGCCTAGGGGAGGTCCTCGTCCGGCGACGGGGCCTCGTGCGCGCCGGCGGGGTCGCCTTCCTCCTCGTCTGCGGGTGGCTCGCCTCCGGACTCGACGTGCGGACGGGGACGGAGACGCTCCGTCCGGACCTCTCCGCCTTCGCCGAGCAGGAACGAGTCCTGGCGCGTTTCGGCAACGTCGTCGAGCCCCTCGTGCTCCTCGCCGAGGCGCCGACCCTCGAGGAGGCGATCCGAGCGAACGACACCCTGTTCGAACGGCTCGCGGCGACGGGGGGGCCGGGGGAGTTCCGCATCCAGTCCCTCCGCTACTTCCTCCTCTCGCCGGAGACCGCCGCCCGCGCCCGGTCCGTCCTCGGGGACGTCGATCCCGTCGAGGCGTCCCGGGCATGGAAGGAGGCGCTGCGGTCGGCCGGCTTCCGGGAGGCCTACGCCGAGGAGCAGGCCGGGCGCCTTCGCCGCCTGATCGAGGGGCTCTCGGAGCCGCCGCCCGGGACGGAGGCGTGGCGCGCGGCGGGACTCGGCCCAACGCTCGAGGGAGCCATCTCCTCGCGCGGAGGACGAGTCCGGCTCGCGACGACGGTCTACCCCGAGGTTCCAGAGCGAGCGGCCGAGACGCTCGCGCGCGTCCGGGACGCCGCCGGACCCGGCGTCGTCGTGACCGGGCTCCCGATCGTGCGCGGGCGGCTCGGCCTCCTCGTCACGAGGGATCTCGGCCGGCTCGGCCTCTTCGCGACCCTCCTCCTCCTCGCGATCCTCGCCGCCACGATCCGGAGCGTCCCCGGCGTCCTCGTGAGCCTCGTCCCCTTCGTCGCTTCGGCCCTCGGCGCGGCGGCTGCGCTGCGTCTCGCCGGGCGCGGCATCACGGTCGGCAACCTCGCCGTCTTCCCACTCCTCACCGGGATGGCCGACGACTACGGCATCCACCTCTGGCTGCGCTTCCGTCGCGACGGGGACGCGGCCGAGGCTCTGGCGGAGAGCGCGCGCGCGCTCCTCACGAGCGGCGGGACGACGATCCTCGGCTTCGGCACCCTGGTCTTCGCCGCGCATCCGGCCCTGCGCGACCTCGGCCTGGCGGCGGCCGTCGGCGTCGCCTTCGCGCTCGCGGCCTCGCTCCTCCTCGTCCCGGCGCTCCTGCCGTCGGGCGGCCGCTACCGGACCCCTTCGGGGTCGATCCGCACGCGGACCGGCTTCGCCCAGGCCTTCCGGTCGTCGGAGTAATAGAGGTAGGCGCTCGTCGCCGGCCCCTCGAACTCGCCCGGAATCGCCGCGACGAGGTCGAGGGCGAGCCTCTTCTCCGCCTCCGGGGCGAGCCCGCGGAAGTAGAGCGTCACCTCGCGCGGCCTCGTCTCGTAGGCGTCGACGAGCCCCTGCTCCTTCCACTCCTTCAGCTGCTCGGGCCGCGGCTCGAGGCCGGCGGGGAGCCCCACCCGGGCGAGCGTCATCGGCACGCCCTGGTCCCTGCGATTGCGGAGCCGCACGTCGAGCCTCGCGGTCTCCCCCTCGTGGATCGTCCCCCGGTCGAGGGCGGTCGAGACCTCGACCGCGCAGTCGGGGTCGCTCGGCGGGGCCGTCGTGTGATAGCGCAGCGCGATCGCCCACGGGAGCGCCTCGGCCCCGGTCGTCGCGATCTCGATCCGGTTCTCGCCCGGGACGAGCGAGTCGACGAGGTCGCGCTCGAAGACGATCGCTCCGGACACGCCCGCCACGACGTGCCGGGTCACGACCTCGCGGCCGTTGACGGTCAACGTGAGGTCGTGATCGCTCGCCGTCCGGCGCGAAGCCCGGCCATGCTCGACGAGGGCCCGCAGGGCGAGGATCGTCGCCTGGGTGGCTCCGAATCCCCCGCCCTGGCGGTGGGCGACGATCCAGCGGATCGCCCGCTCGGCGTTGGGGAGGCGGGCGGGATCCGTCGCGAACGCCATCGCGGCGAGCGCGGTCGTCTCGACGTCGAGGTTGGGCCCCGTGCTCGAGGTGATCGACATCTTCTTCCCGGCGAGACGTCCGTCCTCCGCCTGCATCGAGGCCAGACGATCGAGGAGACCCTTCGCTCCGGGCGCCTTCCGGTTTGCGAGGGCGTTGGCCGCCAGCGCGACGAAATAGGGGTCGTCGCTCGCCTTCGCTCGCTCCTCGACGGACGCGAGCTCCGTCGCGATGTCGATCCCTCCGTCCGCCTCGGTGATCGCCCAGACGATGTAGGCGTCGGTCAGGTCGGCCGGCGCCCGGCCGAAGGAGTCGAGCGCGCGGGCGTTCCTCTCGAAGCCTCCCTTCCCGTCGCGGCGGGAGAGGAGCCAGTCGCGCGTGCGGGCGACCATCGCCGCGTCGACGGGGTGGACCCGCGACATGTCGGCGAACTCCATCAGTCCATAGGCGGAGAGCGCCTCATGGCCCGGATCGCCCCCGAACCACTCGTACCCGCGCTGCTTGCACTCGTAGCCCGCGAGCAGGCCGTAGCCCTTGGCGAGGAGGTCCTTCGCGCGGCGGGCGATTTCGGGAGCGGTCGCCGACTGCTCGGCGAGGTAGGACAGGACGAGGACGTTCGGGTAGTTCGTCGAAGAGGCCTGCTCGAAGCACCCGCCCGGCTGCTGGAGCATCGCGTCGAGGCCGTCGACGAGAGTCGAGAGCACGGAGGGGTAGAGCCGCAGCGATCCGACGAGGGTCGTCCGGTCGAGGTCCGCCGGAAGCGCGATCGTCGCGGAGTCTCGCTTCTCGAGCGTGCCGCCGCGCGCGAGATCGATCGGGTAGCCGCGGGGGACGATCGGGATCTTCCGGACGCTGCGGTCCCGGAATCCCCCCGCTCCCCGACCCTCGAGGGTCAGGTCGACCTCGCCTCGTCCCTGTCCGGCTTCGAGGATGAACAGCGTTCGGCCGCGCGCGCCGGCCTCGACGCGCACGGCTCGGGAGGCCTCCGATCCGAGGCGGAGCAGATCGCCCGCGAGGGCGAGGCTCACCTCGACGTCGGCAGCCGACTGGGTGTCGTTCGCGGCGACGACGGGGAGGAAGAGCCGGTCCCCGGCCGAGAGCGCGACGGGCGTCTTCGGCTCGAGGAAGAAGGGGACGCGGTTCCGGAACTCGGCGGCCTCGGCGGCGAGGGCGCCGAGGGAGTCGTGCGCCTCGACGTCGACGGCGAACGTGGTCACCGAGTCCGACGTGTCGAACTCGAAGTGGGCCCGCCCGTCCTCGCCCGTGATGAGGTTCGGGTTCCAGTAGAGGACCTCCGTGAAGTCGGTCCGCGTCCCGTCGTGGTCGGGGCGCTTCTTGTAGGCGTACTCGCGCGCGAGGACCGCGAAGCGGTACTGGCCTTCCTTCTTCCCTAGGCCGAGGTCC
>CBRGOK010000089.1:0-9636 GCA_967798035.1 uncultured bacterium | reverse complement strand
CCGCGGGCAATCCGCGCGCGGCGGCTGCCGTCGATCCGGTCGGGGTGACGACGTTCGGAAGGGGTCATCGAAAGGAAGATCGCCTCCATCTTGGAGAAGGAGCGCTCGTCCACCGCTTCGAGCGCATTCCCGAAGCCGCCGGGGAGCAACCCCAGGACCTTCTTGAGGGGCCCCATTCTCTTCAATCGCTGCAGGTTCTGGAAGAGGTCCTCCAGGCTGAACTCCCCGGCGGCGAGCTTGCCGAGCTCCGCCTCCGCCTCCTCCTCCCGGATCACCTCCTTCGCCTTCTCGACGAGGGAGACGACATCCCCCATCCCGAGGATGCGGGAGGCCATCCGGTCGGGATGGAACGGCTCCAGGTCCGCGGTCTTCTCCCCGACCCCGACGAAGAGGATCGGGCATCCGACGACGGTCCGGACGGAGAGGGCGGCCCCTCCCCGGGCGTCCCCGTCGAGCTTCGTCAGGAGGACCCCGTCGAGCCCGAGCCGGTCGGCGAAGGCCCGGGCGCTCGCGACGGCGTCCTGCCCGGTCATCGCGTCGAGGACGAGGAGGACCCGGTGCGGCTTCGTCGCCGCCTTCACCTCGGCGATCTCCCGCATCATCTCCTCGTCGACGTGGAGGCGGCCGGCCGTGTCGAGGATCACGAGGTCGGCCCCCTCCCCCCTCCCCCGCTCGACCCCCCGCATCGCAACGCCGGCGGCCCGCTGCGCCCGCTCCTCGAAGTGGACGGGGATCTTGAGCGCGTCCCCGAGCGTCCGGAGCTGGTCGACCGCGCCGGGCCGCTTGAGGTCCGCCGCGACGAGGAGGGGCTTCTTCCCCTTCTTCTGGAAATGCAGGGCGAGCTTCGCCGCGGTCGTCGTCTTCCCCGACCCCTGGAGGCCGGCGAGGAGGAGGACGGCTGGCGCCTCCGCGGGCAGCTCGAGCTCGGCGGACTTTCCCCCGAGGACCGCGACCAGCTCCTCGTGGAAGACCTGGACGATCTGCTGCGAGGGGGAGACCGACCGCAGCACCTCCTCCCCCACCGCCCGGGACTTCACCCGGTCGAGGAGGTCCTTGACGACCTTGAAGTGGACATCCGCCTCGAGGAGGGCGACGCGCACGGCGCGCAGCCCCTCCTCGATGTTCGCCTCGGTCAGGCGTCCCCCGCCTCGGAGCTTCTCGAAGGCGCGCGCGAGACCGGAGGTCAGGGACTCGAACAAGGGAGGGGGGGTTGATAACCCGCGACCCCCGCGACGACAAGCGCGCCGGACGGATCGGCCTCCGCGCGTCTGCCGGCGAGGGAGGTCACGCGGAGGTCTAGCGCAAGGCTCGCCGGCGATCCTCGCGGATCCGCTCGATCCGTTCCGGGGGGAGGTCGGGCTCGAAGCAGAGGTCGGCGCCCGTAATCTCGGTGAGTGCCTCGTCGGCCTCGATCGCCGTCTCCGGATCGACTCCCGCGAGCAGCTCGATCAGCGCCGGGCCCGCCTCGCGCAACTTCAGCCGCCCCGCGATGCGGATCCCCCACGTCCGGGTGCGCGGCTCGCTCGAGCCCGCGAAGGAGGCGAGGGCCCGGACCTCCTCCGGCCAGGAGGGGACCCGCTTCGCGAGGGAGGCGAGCTCCTGGAGGATCTCCGCCGCGACGATCTCGTCCCCCTGCTCGATGGCCTGGCGCAGGGCCGCGGCGAGGTCGCCCGCCGCGATCGGCCCGAACCGGAGGAGGAGCGCCCGGGCCCGCTCGCGCACGGCGCGGCTCCCCCGAACGAGACAGGAGCGGAGGGTGGCGCGCGACTCGCTCCCCCCCTCCTCGATCTTCCTCCACGGCTCGCGCAGGAACGGGTGGTCGCGGATCTCCCCGTCGCGGGAGGGGTCGAAGGCTCGCACGAGGATCCCCCCCTCCCCCGATTCGACGACGAGGTCGGGGAAGGCGCGGTCGATCCGGTCCGCGGCGGCCTGGGCGAAGGCAAGCGGGACGGCGAGCAGGATCCGCCCGTCCGGGGAGGCGTCCGGCGCATGCGGGAGCCCCGCCGCGTCGAGGAGGGAGGCGACGCGGTCCCGATCCTCGGTCCGCGCGAAGAGCAACGCGACGAAGGCCGGCCCCTGGTCCGTCCGCGCGGGCCGCTCCGCGACGAGGGAGACCCCGCAGTCGGCGCAGGAGGCGACGCCGGATTCGTACTCGTTTCCGCAGTCCGGACACCAGGTCACGGGGTCAGGAGCAGAGCTTCGCGCCGAGGGGCCGGCCGCCGAGGAGGTGGAAGTGGAGGTGGAAGACCGACTGCCCTCCGTCCGCATTGCAGTTGGCGAGCAATCGGTAGCCGCCCTCGGAGATCCCCCGGCGGCGGGCGATATCGCGGGCGGCGAGGACCATGCGGCCGAGGAGGGGGGCGTGCTCGGGGCGGAGGTCGTTCAGCGTGGTGATGTGCTCCCGCGGGAGGAGGAGGGTGTGGACCGGGGCCTGGGGATGGATGTCCTCGAAGGCGAGGAAGTCGGGGGACTCGTGGACGACCGTCGCCTTCGCCTCGCCCGACGCGATCTCGCAGAAGATGCACGCGTCCATGGCCCGGATCTTAGCGGCCTCCGCTTGACCGGACCGCGCGCTGCGCCTAGATTCCCGGGTCTTCCCTCCGGCCCCCGCTTCCGCCAGGGCCGTCGCGAGACCCGCGACTGGAGAGCCGATGCCCGAAACGACTCCGGGAATCCTCGAACCCGCTTCCGAAGCCACGCTCCCCCTCGACCTCGCCACCGCGTCGAGCGTCTCTTACGACGACGTCCGGCGGCTGCGCGAGGCCGCGTATGCGAGCGAAGCGAGCCGCCGCCACTTCGCCAAGATCGCGGACGCCCTCCCCGAGAGGCTGACGGGGTCGGCGACGGACAAGGCCTGGCGCCAGGGGGCAGCCCTGTTCGTCCTCGGCCGGTACGGGGAGGCGGCCGAGCACCTCCGGAAGGTGCGGGGCTCGCTCGACGCGACCCGCCTCGCCGGGATGAGCCTCGTGCGGGCCGGCCGCGCCGCGGAGGGGGCCTCCGTCCTGGAGGAGGCGGTCCGGGAGAAGCCGACCGATCCGACCCTGCGCGCCTCCCTCTTCGAGGCCTACGAGGCGGCCGGGGACTTCGAGGCCCTCGCCAAGGGAGTGAAGGGGGCGCCGAAGTCCTTCGAGGGGACGGCGGACCTCGCCTACTTCGAGGGACGGCTCGCCGAGCTCGACCGGCGGACGGCGGACGCGGTCAACTCCTACGACCGCGCCCTCTCCCTCGACCCCCGGCACCGCGGCGCCCTCTTCAGGCTCGCGAAGGAGCTCGACCTCCGCGGGGAGGACGCGGAGGCGGTCGGCCTCTACGAGCGGCTCGCGGCCCTGAAGCCGGTCGACGCGGCCGCCCTCCTGAACCTCGGGATCCTCTACGAGGACGGCGGCGACTACCACCGCGCGCTCGCCTGCTTCGAGGCGGTCCTCCGTGTCGACCCGACGCACGAGCGCGCCCGCCTCTTCAAGGACGACGCGGCGGCCTCGATCTCGATGTACTACGACGAGGACGAGGAGAAGAAGGAGGACAAGCTCCAGCAGCTGCTGCGGACGCCGATCTCGGACTTCGAGCTCTCCGTGCGCGCCCGCAACTGCCTCCAGAAGATGGAGATCGGGACCCTGGGCGACCTCGTCCGGAAGACCGAGGCGGAGCTCCTCGCCTACAAGAACTTCGGCGAGACCTCACTCGCGGAGATCCGCGAGCTCCTGACCGCGAAGGGGCTGCGGCTCGGGATGCTCCGGGACCAGATCGAGGCGGAGGCGATCGCGCGGATGGAGGTGGAGGCCGTCGAGCGCACCCTCGAGCTCGACGACGAGGAGACCCTCGCCCGCAAGGAGGCGGCGGAGGACGCCGCGGAGGAGCGCGCCGACGCGCTCGCCCGCCCCTTCACCGACCTCCCCCTCTCCGCTCGGACCAAGCGCTCCTTCGAGGGGCTCACGCTCCAGACGATCGGCGACCTCGCCAAGATGACGGCCGAGGAACTCTCGAAGCTCCCGAACTTCGGGCCGACCGCCCTGGAGGAGATCCGGGAGAAGCTCACGGCCCTCGGCCTCGACCTCGCCGGGTAGCCGACCGGCGCCCGGCCTCCCCTCCCGGCTCCCTGCGCGACGTCCATGTACGACTTCCTCGAGGGGGTCGTCGCCGAGCGCCAGGCCACGCGCCTCGTCCTCGCGGTCGGGGGCCTCGGCTACGAGGTCACCGTTCCCCCCTGTAGCGCGGTCGATCTCCGCCCCGGCGGGAGCGGACGGATCCACGTCCACCTCCACGTGGCGGACGGGGTGCCCCGACTCTACGGGTTCGGGACGCGCGAGGAGCGGGACCTCTTCCGCCTCCTCCTCTCCGTCCGCGGCGTCGGCCCGGCGATCGGGCTCGCCCTCCTCTCGGCTCTGCGACCTCCGGAGCTGGGCCGGGCGATCGCCGAGGAGGACACCGCACCCCTCCTGCGCGTGAAGGGGGTCGGCGACAAGACGGCCCGGCGCCTCCTCCTCGAGCTCAAGGGGAGGGTCGATCGCGGTCCCGTCGCCGACCGCAGCGCCGCCGACGCGGTGGTCGCGCTCCTCTCCCTCGGCTTCACCCGACGGGAGGCGGAGGAGGCCGTCGGCCGGGCGGTGCGACAGGGGGAACCCCGGGACCTCGAGACGCTCGTCCGGCGCTCGCTCTCCTCCGCGGGCAAGGCCCCCGCCAGGTCCGGATAGCGTCTTCAGGGCGCCCGCTCCGCCGGCCGATCGAGGGCCCGCGAACGCGGTGCCTTGCGCGACTTCGTCTTCCGGAACGCCCCCCAGATCGCCGAGACCTACGCCCGAAGCCGTCCCGCCTGACCCTCGCCCCCGAGCCCGGGCGAAGGGGACCGGTAGAATGGCCGGACGGACGTGCTCGGCCTCTTCCTCCTCCCGCTCCTCGTCCTCCCCGACGACGGGCCCGCGCCGAGCGTCGAGGAGCTGATCCGGATCTGCCGCGAGCGCAGCGCCCGCCACCGGGAGGAGCTCGCCGCGCGCGTGGACTCGATCCTCGGCGCCACCGACTCGGGGGGGGACTCGGAGGCCGTCCAGGCCCTCCTCGGGCTGGGCCCCGAGGCGGGGAGGCTCCTCCTGCCCCACCTCGATCCCCCGGAGGGAGGGGGCGACCGGGCGCGCAGCTCGCGACTCGCCGCCGAGGCGCTGATCCGCCTCGCGCCGGCCGAGGCCCGAGGGGAGCTCCTCCGGATCCTTCGCGCGGGCTCCCCCCATGGGCGGATCAACGCCGCGCGGGTCCTCGGCGCGATCGGGGGGGAGGAGGCGGCGGCGGCCCTCCTCGAGGCGCTCGGCTCCCCGGACGCGGACCTGCGCCGTGCCGCGATCGAGGCCCTGGGGCGGATGCACCACGCGGCGGCCTCCGGCCGGCTCGCCGTCCTCCTCTCCTCCGCCGACACCTCCCTCGTGAGGCCGATCCTCCTCGCCCTGCGGTCGATCGCCAACCCCGACGCGGTCCCCGCGGTGGCGATGTTCCTCGACTCGGGCGTCGCCACGCCCAACCTCGGCGATGCCCTCGACTATCTGGTCGCCGTCCGCGGGAAGGCGGCCCTCCCCTCCCTCCTCCGGCTCCTGCGCTCGAACCCGAACGCGGGCAACGCGATCCGGCTCCTGCGCGCGACGGGGGAGATCGCCGCCCCCGGGGACCGCGACGCGATCGCGGCGCTGCGCGAGTTCGTCGACGAGGCGCGCTCCAGAAGCTGGGACGTCCGGGCGGAGGCCGCGGTCGCACTCTCGGCCCTCGGCGAGGACGGCGGGGCGAAGGGACTGCTCAAGGAGTACCACGCCTGGATCTCGAACAACTCGCGGATCCCCGGACCCTACGCGGAACGGGGGGGGTTCTACCTGCGGCTCGGCCGCTGGGGGGAGGCGCTCCGCGACTACCAGGAGGCGATCCGGCTCGCGAAGAACGAGGGGACGGACGCGCGCTGGTTCGTCGACGCGGCCCGGGCCCTGTGCCGGCTCAACCGCGAGCGCGAGGCGGTCTCCTTCCTCAAGCGCTCGGGCCTCGCCCCGCGGGAGCTCGCGCGCTACCGCGACCTCCCCGAGTTCGAGGAGCTGCGGCGGAGCGAGAAGTACCGGGACCTGTGGGAGGAATGAGGTCCCCTCACAGGTCCTTCGCCATCCACTCGCGCTCCCGGACGTAGCCCCTCCGCTCCCCCATCGAGATGAGCGCGTCGTCCTGGTAGGGGACCTCCGCCGCGAGATCGCCGTACCCCCGGGCTCGGTAGACCTTCTCCGCGCGGGCGAGGAGGGCCGCCGCGACGCCGGCGCGCCGGTTCTCGGGGCGGACGAAGAGCGCGTAGACGAACGGGACGCTGGTGCCGAGGAAGGGGTTGACCGAGGCGGCCGCGAACAGGACGCCGAGGTCGACCGGCCCCGGTCCGCGCGCGAGGAGGAGGAGGGCGTCGCGCCCGCCGAGGGCCTCCCGCACGAACCGCTCGGCCACCGCCACCCGCTCGCGGGCCGGCCCCTCCCCCAGGGCCCGCCGCAGGAAGGGGAGCGCCCCCTCGAGCCCGTCGGCTCCCTGCACCTCCACGATCTCGGGGCCCTTCAACGCCATGGCCGCGCAGCTTATAGCCGCCCCCGCTCGTCGCGGCGAGCGATTGCGGGGCCGCGGCGCGCGCGTTATCTATGGACTACGAGACCGGAACCGCGGCGACGGGACGCCGCCGCCGCGACGCCGCGGGGGGCCGTCCATCCCCGGCGACGAGTCCGTCCCCATGGCCGAGCCCTTCGTGATCACCGTCTCCGACGCAGGCCCCTGCCGCAAGCGCCTGCGGGTCGTCGTCTCGGCCGAGCGCGTCGCGGAGGAGGTCGAGAAGGGGTACCGCTCCCTCGGCCAGGGGGTGAGGGTCCCCGGCTTCCGGCCGGGGCGCATCCCCCGTCCGATCCTCGAGAAGCGCTTCGGGGAGGCGCTCCTCCACGAGGTCAAGGAGACGCTCGTCCAGACCGGGTTCCGGCAGGCCCTCCAGTCGAACGAGCTCTCCCCCCTCGGCTCCCCCGAGCTCGACCTCGAGCGCGTCCGCCTCGAGGACGGCAAGGAGCTCGAGTTCGAGGTCGCCCTCGACGTCCGCCCGAAGGTCGAGCTCCCGGACTGGCGCGCCATCTCCGTCGAGCGCCGCCCCGCGACCGTGTCGGAGGCCGAGATCGACGAGGCCGGCTCCGCCCTCCGCCAGGGGAACCGCCGCGTCGTGCCCGACCCCGAGGGGGCGGTCGCTGCCGACGGGATGGTCCTCGCCCGCGTCGAGTTCCTCCTCGACGGGAAGAGCCTCCTCGTCCGGGACTCCCTGCGCCTCACCCCCTCGACCGCGGTGCCGGGCGCCGACCCGGGCGCGTTCTCGGCGGCGCTCCAGGGGCGGCGCAAGGGGGAGACGTTCGAGGTGGAGGTCGGCTTCCGCGCGGGCTTCGAGGTCCCCGAGGCGGTCGGGAAGCGGGGGAGCGCCCGGATCTCGGTCCTCGAGGTCCACCGCCTCGTCGAGCCGACCGACGAGGAGCTCGCCCGGGCGCTCGACTTCGCCGACGCCGCCGCGCTGCGGGAGAACCTGCGGTCGCGCCTCCTCCGGCACAAGGAGGAGACGGAGAACCGCCGCGTCGAGGACGAGATCCTCGGCGCGCTCACGCGGGCGTGCGCCTTCGACGTGCCCGAGCGGATCGTCGAGTCGGAGTCGGAGGAGGGGGTGCGGCGACTCCAGGCGAGCCTCGAGGCGCAGGGGGTATCCGCCGAGGAGGTGGGGGCCGAGGTGGCCTCGCGCCGCGCCCGCTCGCGGGAGGAGGCGAGAGTCGATAAAGGGGTGGTTCGTGCTCGAGGCCCTCGCCCGTCGCGAGAAGGCCTTCGTCACGGAGGACGAGATGCGCACCGAGTTCCAGGCGATCGCGCAGCGCAACGGCGTCCCTCCCGAGGAGGTGCGCCGCTACTACGAGGAGCGGTCCGACCTCCTCGGGGCGCTGCGCGCCGAGCTCCTCGAGCGCAAGGTCCGCCGCCTCCTGCGCGAGCAGGCGGGGGCGGGAGCCAAGGAAAACCCTTCCTAAGGAGGCGGTCGTGGGCGTCCGCAGCGAGTCCTACTGGGTGCCGATCCCCTTCGTGATCGAGAAGACGGGGCGCGGCGAGAGGCAGTACGACATCTACTCCCGGCTCCTCGAGGACCGGATCGTCTTCATCGGGACGCCGATCGACGACCACGTGGCGAACGTCGTCATCGCCCAGCTCCTGTTCCTCCAGAAGGACAACAAGAACCAGGACATCAACGTCTACATCAACTCCCCGGGGGGCTCCGTGACCGCGGGGCTCGCGATCTACGACACGATGCAGTTCGTCGCCTGCGACGTGGCGACCTACTGCATCGGCCAGGCCGCCTCGATGGGGGCCGTCCTCCTCTCCGGGGGGACGAAGGGAAAGCGCTTCGCCCTCCCCCACGCCCGGGTCATGATCCACCAGCCCTGGGGCGGCGTGCAGGGCGCGGCCTCGGACATCGCGATCCAGGCCGAAGAGATCCTGAAGATGAAGCGCACGATCAACGACATCCTCGCCCGGCACACGGGGCGCGAGGTGAAGACCCTCGAGCGGGACACGGACCGCGACCGCTACCTCTCCGCGGACGAGGCGAAGGACTACGGCCTCGTCGACGACGTCATCCAGAGTCTGCGGGTCCTCCCCGCGGGAGCCCCGGCGTGACCCGCGCGACCGGGCGGGGCGGGCGCTCCCTCGAGCGCTGCACCTTCTGCGAGAAGAGCCGCCACCACGTGGCCTCGCTCATCGCGGGCCCCCCCGGCGTCTACATCTGCAACGAGTGCGTCGAGATCTGCAACTCGATCCTCTCGGAGGAGGGGCGCCCCTCCGCCCGCGGGAGCCTGCGGCCGACCCTCTCGCCCGAACGGCTCCCGACGCCCGAGCAGATCAAGGCGAGGCTCGACGAGTACGTCGTCTCCCAGGACCGCGCGAAGCGCATCCTCGCCGTCGCCGTCCACCACCACTACAAGCGCATCCTCCACGGGCGCAGCGCCGAGGTGGAGCTCGAGAAGTCGAACATCCTCCTCCTCGGGCCGACCGGGTCGGGCAAGACCCTCCTCGCCCGGACCCTCGCGAAGATCCTCGACGTCCCCTTCGCGATCGCCGACGCGACGACCCTCACGGAGGCGGGCTACGTCGGGGAGGACGTCGAGAACATCCTCCTGCGGCTCCTCCAGAACGCGAACTTCGACGTCGCCCGGGCGGAGCAGGGGATCGTCTACATCGACGAGATCGACAAGATCCACCGCACGACGGGGAACGTCTCGATCACCCGCGACGTGTCGGGGGAGGGGGTCCAGCAGGCCCTCCTCAAGATCCTCGAGGGGACGGTCGCGAACGTCCCCCCCCAGGGGGGGCGCAAGCACCCCGAGCAGGCCTACATCCAGGTCAACACGGAGAACATCCTCTTCCTGTGCGGGGGGACCTTCTACGGGATCGAGGAGACGATCGGCCGCCGCGTCGGCAAGTCCGCGATCGGCTTCAAGGCCGACGAGGCGCTCCGCTCCCTCGACCCCAAGGACCGCCGCGCCCTCCTCCACCGGCTCGAGGCGCGGGACCTGATCGAGTACGGGATGATCCCGGAGTTCGTCGGGCGCCTCCCGGTCGTGGCGGTCCTCGACC
>CBRGOK010000088.1:0-9792 GCA_967798035.1 uncultured bacterium | reverse complement strand
GGGGAAGGACTTGGCCGGCTCCCGGACCCCGGCGGGCGCGCCCACCTCCCGGAACGTCCAGCGCCCGTCCGCGCCCCACCCCTCGTTGTGGAAGAGGAGGTTCCCCGGCTCCGCCGAGTGGGCCGTGAGGTAGAGGTCGAGGAGCCCGTCGCCGTCGATGTCGGTCCACGTCCCACCCTTGAAGTACGCGACGGCGGCGACGCCGACCTCCGCCGCGACGTCGCGGAAGGTCCCGTCCCCCTCGTTCCGGAAGAGCTCGCACGGGTGCGGCGGCTCGCCGACGCCCGACTCGTTCGCGACGAGGAGATCGAGGTCGCCGTCGGCGTCGTAGTCGCCCCAGGCGCCGACCTGGGTCGGGTGGAAGGAGAGGAGCCCCGCCTCCTCCGTGACGTCGTCGAAGACGCCGTCCCCCCGGTTCCTCAGGAGGGAGTTCGGGAGGCGGCCGTCCTCGTGGAGCCAGGCGCCGCGGAGGACGAGGACGTCGGCGTCCCCGTCGTTGTCGGGGTCGGCCTGGACCGTGTTCAGGCCCGACACGATTCCCGTCAGCCCCGCCTCCTCCGTGCGCTCCGTGAAGGAGCCGTCGCCGTCGTTCCGGAAGCACCGGATCGGGTCCTTGAGTCCCCAGGAGGACATGAGGAGGTCGAGGTCGCCGTCGCCGTCGAGGTCCTCCATGACCGCGCCCCCGGCGAGGCCGGTCACGTCGAGCCCGAGCGGACCCGCGACGTTCGTGAACCGCGGGAAGTCCCGGTCCGAGCGGAACGCCTCGGGAGGGATGAGCCAGGCGGGAGGCACCCGGTCGGGGTACTCGCCGAGGGTCATGTAGGCGAGGTTGAGGAGCCAGCGGGAGGCGAGATCGCGGGAGTCCGCGCCGAGGAGGTCGGTCAGGACGGCGATCGCCCCGCGGGAGCCGCGCTGGACCTGGTGGACCCCCGTCCCCTGGATCGGGAGGAGGCAGGAGTCGGGACCGTGGTGGGAGACGCAGTTCTCCACCTCCCCGAGGCGGAGGTGGGAGACGGCGAGGAGGCTGTGCACCTCGTAGGCGAAGGGGGTGCTCCTCCGGGCGGGATCGGACCGGAGCTCGGTCCAGAGCCGCTCGAACGCCTCGACCGCGCCGGCGGCGTCCCCTGCGTGGAGGAGCTCGCGCGCGATCGCGAAGTCGTAGGAAAACCGGGCCTCCCCGCCGGCGGGACGGGGGAGAGAACGGAAGAGGGCCAGCCGCTCCGCGCTCATGAAGATGTTGCTCGAGGGGTTCGCCTGGGCGGCGAGCGTCGCGAGCCGATCCACCATGCGACGCGTACCCTCGGTCCGGACAGGGGTTCCGGAGGCGGGGAGGCCGCCGGGCGGCGGGAGGGAGGGGGGAAGCGGCCCGGTCGCGGGGACCGCTCCGCCGAGGAAGAGGCCGAGGAAAAGGAGGGGGGCGCGGCTCATTCGTGGATCCCTTCGACCGGGCCGCATCTCCCGTGCCGGCCGGCCTGCACCCACGCGGCGAACGAATCGCGACCGGGAGTTGCACTGGGAGACCCGGCAGCGCGGAGAGCCGCGACGCGCGCGAACTATCCGGGTCGATCGCTGGAGTAACGAGTCCGCGGCGAAGCGGGACCAATTCCCTTCCCTCGCGGAAAATCCCGCGATCCGCTCGACCGATTCCGGATCGGCGAGGAGCGGGGAATTCCCCTATAGCCCGAGGCAGCGCGCGATCAGCGCTTCCTGGATCTCGCTCGTTCCGGACGCGATCGTCGCCGGGACGGCGGCGGCGAGCTGGCGGGAGGCGTCGGCGTCGGCGAAGACTCCCGACGCGCCGAGGATCGCCACCGCGTCGAGGCTCGAGCGGACCCAAGACTCGCTCAACCAGAGCTTCGCCAGGGAAGTCTCGAGGGGGGCGCGCCCCTCGACCTCGAGGGCCTGCGCGGCTCGGTAGACCAGGAGTCGGCCCGCCTCCGCGCGGAGCTTCATCCGGACGATCCGCCCCGCGACGGACTGGAACTTCCCGATCGGCTGGCCGAACTGCTTGCGCGTCCGGGCGTGGGCGATGGAGGACTCGAGGAGCCGCTCCATCGCCCCGAGCGCGGCGGCGGGGAGGAAGACCCGCTCCCACTCGATCGCGCGCTCGAAGATCGCCCGCCCCGAGCCCGGCTCCCCGAGCCGCAGCCCCCCCTGCACGAAGCAGCGCTCGAACCGGACCTTCGCCCAGGGGGAGGTCTTGAGGCCGCTCTTCCCCGGGAAGGGCTCGAGGTGGAGGCCGGGCGTGCCGCGCTCGACGAGGAAGGCGGTGATCTCGGGGGGCTTCCCCTCGGCTTCCGCCGTCACCGCGTAGACGAGGAGGACGTCGGCGACCGGGCCGTTCGTCGCGCAGACCTTCGTCCCGTTTAGCTCGTAGCCGTCCCCCTTCGCGCTCGCCCGCGTCTTCATCGAGAAGAGGTCAGAGCCCGCCTCGGGTTCCGTGGCGGCGTTCGCCCCGATCCGCGTCCCGTCGAGGAGGGGGGGGAGGAAGCGACGTTGCTGGTCGGGGAGCCCCGCCTTCCAGATCGGGACGACGACGCCGGCGAAGTTCGCGGCGAGGCTGAAGGGGAGGCCCGGATCGGTGCATCCCTGGCCGAGCGCCTCCCATGCGATCGCGGCGGTGACGGTGTCCGCGCCGGCTCCGCCCAGGCTCGAGGGAAGGGGGAGGCCGAGGAGCCCCTGGCGGCCGACCGCCGTCCAGGCCTCCCTCGGGAAGCATCCCTCCGATTCCGCGCGCGCGAGGTCGTAGCGCAGCCTCCCGCGCGCGAACTCCGCCGTCTTTCGGCGAAGCTCTTCCTGCTCCGGCGTGAGTCGGAAGTCCAAGGTTCCTCCCTCTTCCTCGCTCGCGGGCGGCGCCCGCGGAGCGGTCAGCCGACCCGATCCCAGTACTCGACGGGCATGTCGGCGGCGAGGCGAAGCGCCCCGTCCGCCCCCGCGAAGAGGGGGTCGGGCACGCAACTGACCTTTCCACCCCCGAAGCCGGAGAGCTTCGCCTCGATCCGGGAGGCGAGCCCCGGGACGAGGCTCCCGCCGCCGGAGAGGACGATGTTCCCGCGGAGGCGGTCCTGGAACTCGGGGTGGTAGGAGGCGATCAGGCCGCGGACCGCCTCGACGATCGGGTCGACGAGGATCCCGCAGGCGGCGCGGATCTCCTCCGTGACCTCGACCTCCGCCGGGACGCCGTCGACCGGGACGCGCGCGACGATCTTGTCCCTCCCGTCGACGAGGTTCGAGAGGCGCTCCTTGAGGTCCTTCGCCATCGTGACCGTCACCTGCGCGCGCGGGTGGCGCGCGCGGATGCGCTTCAACAGTTCTTCGTCGACGGAATCCCCCGCGATCCCGATCGTCACCTGGTCGCCCGCCGCCGGGAGGCTCCCGTGCATCCGGCAGAGGTCGGTCGTCCCGGCCCCGATGTCGACGATCAAGGCTCCGTCGAGGGCGCCGATCCCGTAGGCGACGGCGAAGGGCTGCGAGACGACGAGCACCCGGTCGAGGAACTCGGAGGCGATGTCGAGGAGCGCCTTCTTGCTCTCGACGCTCGCCTGGGCGGGGACGGCGAGGACCCCGTGGAGGCGCTCCTCCCGCCGCGGATCGGCGAGGGAGACGAGGTGGTGGAGCAGCTCCTTCGCGGCGCGCTGGTTCCCCTCGGGGTCGGAGAGGAACTCCTCGGCGAGGCTCGAGGATCCCCCCTCCGCGGTCTTGAGCACCCCCTTCTCGAGGGGGCGGTAGACGCGGAGCGACAGGCGGTTCTCGAGCGCCGCGCGGCCGAAGAGGACCGGCGTCTGGTGGAACCGGGCCGCGAGCGCGTCCTTCGGCCACCCGACGAGGCTCTCGACGAACTTCCGCGACCCGTTCCCCGCGCTGATCGCGGCGCGGGAGGTGCCGAGGTCGATCCCGATCGCGAGGGTCGAGCGGACCGACGCGTCGTCCCCGGCCACGCCGTCGATGCGCGGGCGGGACTCCAGAGCGGCCTTCCGGTTCATCGTCTTGTCCATCGCAGCCTCATGTCGCTCCCGCGGAGGCGCCGGGGGAGGCGAGTTTCAGGTTTTCCTCGAGGATCGCGCGGAAGAGATCGAGGGGCGGAGCAGGGCCCTCGGCCGTCGCTCCCTTCGCCCCGGCCGAAGCCACCGGAGCCCCGCGCATCTTCTTCTCCGTCGCCTCGACGGCGGCGGCGAGCCGCTCGAGCTGGAAGAGGATGCGGTCGAGCCGTTCGTCCCCCTGGGCCGAGCCGCCGAGCCCGCCAAGGAGCGCCTTTATCGGCTCGCCGACGGCCGAGGCCGTTGGTGCCTCGCCCCGCAGGAGCGAGGCCATCGCCGCGACCTGGCGCGAGAGGGCGTCCAGGTCGGGGACCGAGCCTCCGGCGCCGGCCTCCCCGATCCGCCGGGAGAGGTCGAGGAGCGACTCCTCGGCCTTCGACTTGAGGCTCAGGACCTCCCGGTGCCGGACGAGGAGTTCTTCGAGCCGGCGCTTCGCGTCGGCCTCGATCTTCTGCACCTCGGCGGCGGAGGGACCGTCCTTTCGGGAGGCGAGGGCCCGCTCCACCGCCTCGCGGACGAGCCCCTCGATCTTCCCCACCGACAGGACGAGGGCGCTCCGGCCTCCGGCCTTGACGAGGGCTTCGAGGTCGACGCGCTGGCCGGCGCTGGCGATCCGGGCGCGCAGGTCGGAGGGGACGGCGTTGGCCTCGGCGTTGGGCATCCTTCCGCGGTCCGCCGGGGGTCCCCCCCGGAACGGTCGGGGAAGTCTACCCTGGGGGGCAAGTCTTACCTCCCCCGTCGCGCACGCCCTCCCGCCGGTCTACCCCGGCGATCCGCCTCCGAGAGGGACGACCTTCTCGACGCGGAAGGGACCGTCCCCATCCCGCGCGATCAGCGCGACTTCCGCGACGTCGAAGGGGAGCGCCTCCCACTTCGCCTGCAGCTCTAGGGAGAGCCGTCGCGCCTCCTCTTCGCCCTTCGCCTGCCCGACGCTCAGGTGGGGGACGAATCCCTCCGGGTGCTGCCGCACCTCCTCGCAGTCGGGGAACCGCTCCCCGACCGCGACCTGGAGATCCTTGAACGGATCCGGAGGCTCCGGGTGGAGCCAGATCGTCGCGCTCCCGGTCCCGTGCCGGAACCATCGGAACTCGGCGAGGGTGATCCGGAAAGGCCGGACCCCGGCGCAGGCCGCCTCCACTCCCTTCATCTCCCGGTCGTACTCCCCCTTCGGTCGGAACGGGTAGAGGAGGGTGACGTGGGGCATCCAGCGGTCGATGTGCCGGTCGTGGAGGCGGCGAATCGCCTGGATCGGCTCCCAGAGTTCCTCCGGAGGGATCGCGACGAGGGCGCTTTCGTAGGACTTCGTGGGGTTCACCAGATGGGAAGTGTTGCGGGGGCGCATTCTCGCCTATCCTCCCCCCGGTTCAGCCCCTCCCCGGATGGGAAGGGCTCCGCGGAAGGAGGCGTGCCATCCGGTTCCCGCGCATCGTCCTCGCCGGGCTCGCGGTCGGCAGTGTCGCCGGGAGCTGCCGGCTGAGCTCCGAGGAGGCGGACGCCTTCGTCTCCCCCAGGATGGCGGGCTTCGGGACCGCCTCGCTGGGGGAGCGTCTCCTCCTCTACGTCCCGAACCGCCTGCTGGATCTCCTCGACGTCCTGCACCTGGGTTGCGCCGTCGGCCCCGGACTCGGAGCGGAGTTCCACTTCACGCGGCGCGGCCGCCTCGGGGCGATCGCGGGAGGCGACGTCGGGCTCGCCTGGCTCGGGAGGTGGACCTCCCCGGTCGAGTGCGCCGCCTACGCGCGCGCCTCGGTGGGGATCCGCGAGGCGGTCGACACGAGGTCCATGGGGGAGCGCTGGCGCTACCCGAGGTGCGACGTCGGTCTCTCCCTGAATCCGGCCTTCGCTCTCGTCTACGCCGCCATCGCGCCCGACGAGATCGTCGACTTCCTGGTCGGCTTCAGCACCTACGACACGAAGGGGGACGACCTGCCGCTCGGCCCGCCGCCGTGGGACGTGTGGGAGCCCGCCCCCACGAGACCCAGCCCGGACTAGCCCCCCGGAGTCCCTCGTGGCCGGGGACGAGGCTCAACAGGTCAGCGCGTGGCCCCGAGGCGGATGCCGCCGAGCGCGTCGCGCACGAACACGCGAGCCATCTTCTTGCGCCAGGCGTACTCGAAGTCGGTGTTGTCGAGCGGGCGGGCGACCGAGTAGGCGCGGTCCGCGGCGGCCGCGATCGACTCGTCGGTGAGAGGCTTGCCGACGAGGAGGCTCTCGGCCTCGCTCGCGCGGACGGGGCTCGACGAGACGGCGCCGAGGAAGATCCGCGCCTCCCGGACGGTCTCCCCCTCGAAACGCAGCGCCGCGCCGACGCCGAGGACGGGGAAGTCGAAGGCCTCGCGGCGACGGAGCTTCTTGTAGGAGGCGCGGACGCCGTCGACGTGGGGGAGGAGGATGTCGGAGAGGAGCTCATCGGGCTCCTTCTTCAGGTAGCGGATCCCGTCCTCCTGGTAGAGATCCTCGATCGGGATCTCCCGCTCGCCGCGTGGGCCCTTCAGGCGAACGCGCGCGCCGAGGGCGCAGAGGATCGGGGCCGAGTCGCTCGACTGGACGGCGAGACAGCGGTCGGAGCCGGGTGCGACCCAGCAGGTCTCCCCCTCGCACTTCATGCAGAAGTTGATCGCGCGCCGCCACTCGTAGGACTGGTCGTAGTAGTTGCAGCGCGTGTCGAGGAGGAGGTTGCCGCCGATCGTCCCCATGTTCCGGAGGATCGGGGTCGAGATGGAGCGGATCGCGTCGAACAGCGCCGGCCGGTCGCGGCGGATCGGGGCCTCCCCTTCCAACGAAGTGAGCGTGGCCATCGGGCCGATCCGGAGGCCTCCGTCGGGGAGGCGGCGCACGCCGCGAAGTTCACGGAGACGCCGCAGCGCGACGAGCGACTTCGGCGTCTGGTGGCGGCGCTTCATGTTCGGGTAGAGGTCGGTCCCCCCCGCGACGAAGGAGGCCTGCGGCCCTTCCCCGGCGATCATCGAGAGCGCCTCGCGCACGCTCTTCGGCGCGAGGTAGCGGAACGGCGGAAGGCGCATCACGATCGGGACCCTCCGCGCACGCCGCCGGCCGCCGTCTCGTGCTCGAGGGCGCGCCCGGTCCCACCCTCGGCCGGCGTGGCGACGCGGGTGGCCGGAGGCATCGGGATCTCGGGGAAGGCGGTCGGTCCGAACCGGCGGTCCTTCGCCGAGAGCGCCTTCAGGACCTTCGCCGGGGTGATCGGCACCTCGTCGATCCGCACGCGGAGGGCGTCGTGGATCGCGTTCGCGACGGCCGGGATGACGGGGAGAAGCGGCCCCTGGCCGACCTCCTTCGCCCCGAAGGGGCCGGCCGGGTCGGGATCCTCGACGAGGTAGGTCTCGACGTCGGGCATCTCCATCGTCGTCGGGCTCTTGTACTCGAGCATCGAGGGGAACTTGTGGACCCCGAAGCGATTGCCCCGGTAGGCCATGTCCTCCATGAGCGCCTCCCCGAGCGCCATGTAGACGGAGCCCTCGACCTGCCCGATCGCCATCGTGCGGTGGATCGCCTGGCCGATGTCGTGCGCGATCCAGACCTTCCTCGGGACCACGATCCCGGTCTCCTCGCTCGCCTCGACCTCGACGACGGCGGCGCTGTAGGAGTAGGCGGGGGAGGGGCCGACCCCCGCGCCGCGGTAGCGACCCGCGGAAGGGGGAGGGGTGTAGGAGCCGGTCGTCGCGATCGTCCCGCACTTCGCCTCGGCGAGGACCGCCGCCTCGGGGAAGGAGACTCCCTTCGTCGGGTCCTCCCCGTCGAACACCCGGCCGCCGGCGAAGAGGAGGCGGGAAGCGGGGATCCCCGTCTTCTCGGAAACCGCGTTCGCGAGGAGGTCCCTCGCGCGGGTCGCCGCCTCGATCGCGGCGTTCCCCATCATCAGGGTGACGCGGCTCGAGTAGGAGCCGAGGTCGACGGGCGTGAGGTCGGTGTCGCCCGCGACGACGCGGATGTCGAGGAGGTCGAGGCCGAGGATCTCGGCGATGCACTGGGCCAGCACGGTGTCGGAGCCCTGCCCGATCTCCGTCTCGCCGCAGAAGACGCAGACCCCGCCGCCCCGGTCGATCTTGAGGAGGACGCCCGTCTGGGGCATCGCGTTCCAGTAGATGGGGAGGCCGGCGCCGCAGATGTAGGAGGAGCAGGCGATCCCGACGCCGCGGCCGCGGGGGAGCTTCCGGAACTTCTCCTTCCAGCCGGAGCCCTCGACGACGCGGCGGATGCACTCCCCGAGGCCCATCGAGCCGATCCGGAGGAAGTTCGCGGTGAGGGAATTGCCCGGCTGGAGCGTCGCCAGGCGCATCTCCGCGGGATCGAGGCTCAGGCGCTCCGCGATCTTGTCGAGCTGGACCTCGAGGGCGAAGCGGGGCTGCGGCGTCCCGTGGCCGCGCTTGGGGCCGCAAGGGGGCTTGTTCGTGAAGCAGCGCACCCCGTCGAACTTGTACCGCGGCACGCGGTACGTGACGGTCTGGAGCGCGCCCGTGTAGTAGGTCGAGGCGACGCCGTAGGAGCCGTAGGCCCCGCCGTCGAGGAGGCTCTTGAAGTGCATCGCCGTGATCGAGCCGTCCTTCCGGACCCCGGTCTTCACTCGCATCAGGACCGGGTGGCGCCCGCGGTGGCAGTAGAAGACCTCCTCGCGGGTGAGAGTGATCTTGACGGGCCGGCCCGTCACGAGGGCGAGCTTCGCGACGACGATCTCGTGGTTGAACGGATCGCTCTTCCCCCCGAAGCCGCCGCCGTTCGGGCAGGCGATCACCCGGATCCGGGAGGCGGGGAGGCTCAGGACCTTCGCGGCGGCCCGGTGGAGGTAGTGGGGGGTCTGCGTGCTCGACCAGATCGTCACGCGCCCGTCGGGCTCGACCGCGGCGAGGGCGGCGTGCTGCTCCATCGGGAGGTGAGTGTTCCCCCCGAAGAAGAAGGTGTCCTCGAAGGTCTCCTCGGCCTCCCGGAAGCCCGCCTCGACGTCCCCGAACTCGAGGGCGACCTTCTTGTGGACGTTCCCCTCGTCTCCGTAGTCGTGGATCCGGGGCTCCGGCATCGCCAGCGCCTCCTCGGGGCCGTAGACGGCCGGGAGGGGCTCGTACTCGACGCGGATCGCCGCGGCCGCCTCGCAGGCGGCGTCCTCGTCGATGGCGGCGACGGCGGCGACCGGGTCGCCGACGAATCGGACCCGGTCGAGGGCGAGGGCGTGCTCGTCCTCGCTCACCGGCAGGATCCCGAAGGGGGTCGGAAGATCCCGTCCGAGGAGGATCGCCTTCACGCCGGGCACCTTCTGGGCGACGGAGACGTCGATCGAGACGATCCGCCCGTGCGCGAGCGGGGAGCGATGGAGCCTCGCGATCAGCATCCGGGGGAGCACGAGGTCGTCGGCGAACTTCGTCGCCCCAGCGCACTTCGCGAGGCCGTCGACCTTGCGGGGGGAGCGGCCGATCTGCTGGAAGGCGCGCTTACCGGCCATCGCCATCCTCCCGGGTCGCGAGGACCACCATCGGACCGTCTTCCTCGAAGGGCTCCCGCTCGAAGCCGCCGAGGATCTCGACGCGGGAGAAGCCCGCCTCGGCGAGGAGGGGCTCGAGGTCGGCCCGGGTCGTCCACCGCGTGACCGACTCCCAGACATGGACCGTGCCCACACTCCCCGACGCGTCGAGCTCCTCGACCTCCATCCGGGAGCGCTGGATCCGCGCCGGGCGGTCGAAGAAGCGGTTGTCCCACATCCGGAGCCTCCCTCCCGTCCCAGGGTCGGCGAACTCTCCCTCGA
>CBRGOK010000087.1:0-9872 GCA_967798035.1 uncultured bacterium | reverse complement strand
GGAAGTAGGTCGACAGCTCCATCGGGCAGCGCACCCCCTTCGGGATGTAGGCGAAGGAGCCGTCGCTGAAGACCGCGGAGTTGAGGGCGGCGAAGAAGTTGTCCGTGTGCGGGACGACCGAGCCGAGCCAGCGGCGCACGAGCTCGGGGTGCTCCCGGACGGCCTCGGAGAAGGAGCAGAAGACGATCCCGAGGGTCCCGAGCTTCGCCTTGAAGGTCGTCGCGACGGAGACGCTGTCGAGGACGGCGTCGACCGCGACGCCGGCGAGGCGCTCCTGCTCCCTCAGGGGGATCCCGAGCTTCGCGTAGACCTCGAGGAGCTTGGGGTCGACCTCCTCCAGGCTCTTCGGGCCGTCCTTCGCCGACCGCGGCGCGGAGTAGTAGATGATGTCCTGGTAGTCGATCGGGGGGTAGGTGACGTTCGACCACCGGGGCTCCTCCATCGTCCGCCAGTGCCGGTAGGCGCGGAGCCGCCACTCGAGGAGCCAGCCGGGCTCCCCCTTCTTCGCGGAGATCAGGCGGACGGTGTCCTCGCTAAGACCCCGCGGCGCGGACTCCGCCTCGATGTCGGCGCTCCACCCGAACTTGTACTCGGGGGAGAGGAGATCCCGGACCTTCTTCGCCTCGGCGGGCATCGCTCCCTCCCCTCAGGGGGTGCCGGTCGCCGGCGCCTTCGCGCCCGCGCCCCCGGCCGTCCCGAGCCGCATCCGCCGGGCGAAGAGGGCCGGCGGCATCGCGAGGTGGGCGAGGGTGAGGCTGTCCATCGCCTCGAGGAACGCCCGGTTGATCCACTGCCAGTGGCTGCGCACGGCGCACAGGGGCTCGTGCCGGCACATCCCGGGGAAGCCGAGCGTGCACTCCATCAGGCCGATCGGCCCCTCGAGGGCCCGCAGGAGGTCGGAGACGGCGACCTCCTCCGGGGGACGGGTGAGCGTGTAGCCCCCCTTCGTCCCGCGATGGGAGGCGAGGAGTCCGCCGCGGGCGAGGACCTTCAGGACCTGGCTGACGATCGGGAGCGGGAGCCGGGTCTCCGCGGCGATCTCGCGGGCGTTGTGGACGGCGCGCCCGGGATCGCGCGCGAACTGCGTCATCAGCACGATCCCGTAGTCGGTCTTCTTCGTGAGGCGGATCATCCCTGTCGATCCCGGTAATGTGGGACAAGTTTAGTCCGATATCCGCCGGGTTTCAACCCGGCAGGGAGGCCCGTCTCAAGGCGGCCCGCGCGGGTCTCCGATAGGGGATCGGTCCTCATTCGATCCCCGAGTCCTCGAACCCCTGCCGCCAGGTCCCCTGGCGGACGGGGAGGCGGGAGCCATGGAAGAACGGCAGCAAGAGGAAGCGCGGAGCGTCCCGGCCCCGGAAGCGGCGGCGGTGACGGCAGCCGCCTTCCACGAATACCTCCGTTTCCGGCGGCGGGCGCGCGCGGTCGGCGGCTGGGTCTCGCTCGGCGCGTTCGCTCTCCTCGCCGGCACCGTCGGGATCTGCTACCGGACGGCCCTCTTCAACTTCTCCGAGCCCCTGATCCGGAGCGCCGCGAGCGAGGAGGCCGAGCAGCTCCTCCCGACCCTCCGGGAGGAGGGGATCGCCCTCGTCCGGGAGGTCCAGCCGACCTACGTCGAGGAGGCGAAGCGCGCCCTCCGCGAGGCGATGCCCGAGCTGCAGGGGAACGTCGAGCACGAGTTCCTCGACCTCGCCGGCACCCTCTCGCGTCGGACGGAGGAGGCGCTCGGGGCGGCGTTCGTCTCGGCGGCCGAGACGGCGCGCGACGAGCTCCTCGCGGCCTTCCCGACCTTCCACGACCGGGCCTACGTCGATGCCCAGGTCGCCACGGTCGAGAACCGGCTGCGACAGGAGACCGAGGCCTTCCTCGCCGCGACCCTCCGGGAGTGCGCTCCCACCCAGGAGAAGTTCGCCGCGACGCTCGCGCGCTTCCCGCGCATGAAGGAGGTCTCCGACGAGGATCTGCAGCGGCGCTTCCTCCACTACTGGCTCCTCCTCGTCGACTACGAGCTGACGGGAGGCGCCTCCATGCCGCCGGCGGGCGCGACGCCGACCGTCCCTGGAAGGAGGGGTTGATCCGATGGGAACCCTCGAACGTCACCGGCCGGCGCAGGACCTCGGCGCCGAGCTGCGCCGCGAGACCGACCGGGCACGCCGCTCGGTCCGGAATCACGCGGTCCTGGGAGGGGCGGTGCTCCTCCTCCTGACGACGTGGGGCGCCTGGCTCCACGCCCAGGTCGCGAGCTTCGGGGCTTCCGACGCCGCCATGCTCGCGCGCGTCGAGGTCGCCGCCGCCCTCCCCGGAGCCCGGGCGGAGATCGCCGCGCACCTGCAGAAGTCGGCCCCCGAGCTCGTCGGACACGCCATCCGGAGCCTGGTCCGGGCGCCGGCCTACCTCCGCGGGCGACTGGAGACCTCCCTCTCCGCCGAGATCCCGGCCGTGGCGGCGCGCCTGAAGGGGAAGCTCGACGAGGAGATCCGGGCGTCGATCCGCGCCTCCCGGCTCGCCATCGACACGCGCCACCCCGAGATGGACGACCGCGCGCGGTTCGACTGGATGGCCCGCGAGCTCGTCGAGGGCTACCGGGGGAGGCTGACGCTCGTCTCCGAGGCGTACGCGAACCCCTACCAGACCTCCCTCGAGGACCTGCGGCGCCGGATCGAGAACCTCTCGGAACCCGGGGTCCTCGACGAGCGCGAGCGGCTCGAGCGGGAGATCCTCGTGACCTTCCTCGAGATCCACGCGCGCGCCCGCGAGCGCGGCGAGGTCGACGTCCTCACGAAGCGCGGGGTCCGGATCCCCTTCCTGCGCGACGAATAGCCCGGGGCGGCGTCCACGGAGGGGCGCCGCCGTCCGGGGGCCGGTCAGATCCCTCGCAGCCGGATCGCCTTCCAGACCCGCTCGATCGCGATCATGTAGGCGGCCGTGCGGAGCGACGTCGACTCCGCCCGGGCGCGGTCGCGCACCGCGCGATAGGCGGCCGTCAGCTGCTCCCCCAGGCGGTCGTTCACCTCGGTCTCCGTCCAGGAGAGCTGCTGGAGGTTCTGGACCCACTCGAAGTAGGAGCAGGTGACGCCCCCGGCGTTCGCGAGGATGTCGGGCACGATCGGGAGGCCGCGGGCCTCGAGGCGGGCGTCGGCCTCGAACGTGAGGGGGTGGTTCGCCGCCTCGACGATCAGGCGCGCGCGGACGGAGTCGGCGTTCGCCTCGGAGAGCACGTTCTCGATCGCCGCCGGGACGAGGACGTCGACCTCGCGGAGGAGGAGGTCCTCGTTCGAGACCGGTTCCCCCCCGGGGAAGCGGAGGACGGTGCCGGTCCCCGCGACGTGGCGGAGGAGGGCGCCGACGTCGAGCCCCCGGTCGTTCCAGACCCCTCCCTGGACGTCGCTCGCCCCGAGGACGCGCCAGCCCGCCTCGACGAAGAGGCGGGCCGCGAAGGAGCCGACGTTCCCGAATCCCTGGACGGCGACGGTCGGGCGGGGGCCCGCCCCGGGGAGGAGGTCGCGGGCGGCCTCGACCGCCACCTGGACGACGCCGCGGCCGGTCGCCGCCTCGCGTCCCTTCGAGCCCCCGAATTCGAGGGGCTTCCCCGTAACGATCGCGGGAGTGAAGCCGTGCTTCTTGCCGTACTCGTCCATCATCCAGGCCATCACCTGCGCGTTCGTGTTCAGGTCCGGGGCCGGGACGTCGCGGTAGGGACCGAGGATCGCGTCGATCTTGCTCGTGTACTGGCGCGTGAGGGCCTGGAGCTCCCGCGCGGACATGCGGGAGGGGTCGCAGGCGACGCCCCCCTTCGCCTCGCCGAAGGGGATGTTCACGAGGGCGGTCTTCCACGTCATGAGGGAGGCGAGCGCCCGGACGTGGTCGAGATCGACGGTGGGGTGGTACCGGACGCCCCCCTTGTAGGGACCGCGCGCCCCGTTGTGCTGCACGCGGTAGCCGACGAACTCCTCGAGGCGTCCGTCGTCCATCCGCATCGGGATCTGCACGCGCAGCTCCCGGTAGGAGTTGCGCATGAGGCGCCGGTACTCGGGCTCCACGCCGAGGCGGCTCGCGGCGCGCTCGACGAGCGCGTTCACCTCCTCGAAAGAGCTCATCCCCGCGCGCGGCGGGCTCGGAGCGGATCGGGAGGGGCGGGTCGTCTTCATCGGGGGGTCCGGACCGGCGCGGACTGTATCGGGGAACCTCAGGTGCCGGCAGGAGCGTCCCCTCCGCGGGGACGCGCGCGGGAAACGAAGAGGGCCTCCCGCGCGGGAGGCCCTCGGAGTCGTCTCGTCGGGAGGCCTAGGCCTGGATCGTGATCTCGAGACCGTTGCTCGAGCTCGCCCCGATGGCGGAGGGGGCGCAGGGCCCGGCGGGCCAGCCCCACGCGGTCTGCCCGTAGAGGGTCGCGCCGATGAGGGCGGGCGAGTTCGGGATCGGGACCGTCAGCGAACCCGTCCCCGCGGCGTTGCTCGGCACGCTGAAGAGGAGGAGGAGGGGCGAGCCGAGGCTCACGTGGAGCGTCAGCCCGACGCCCAGGGGGTCGGAGCCCGCGAGGTCCTGCACGTCGCCGAGCGCGAGGATCCCGACCGAGTTCGCCGGCGCGTTCGTCGTCGTGAGCGTCCAGCACGGGGCGTGGATCGCGGCCGGCGTGCTCGCCGAGAGGACGTGGCCCCCCGAGCAACCCGCCGTCCCGGTGCCGTACGGGGTGAGGCCGGTCGTGACCGGCGTCGCCGGGACGATCTTGAAGATCTCGCCTCCCAGGTCGCAGATGTAGAGCTCCCCGCAGCCGTCCTCGCCGAACCCGGCGATCGAGCCGATGGCGAGCGCCCCGGGCGGGTCGAGCTCGGCGGTCCGGGTCGTGAAGTTCGTCATGACCCCGCCGACGTACCGGAACGACCAGATCTGGTTCGAGCAGTTGTCCGCGAGGAAGTAGGTCCCCCGGAGATCAGGGATCGCGCAGCCGCGGTAGACGGCCCCGCCGATCACGGCGTAGCAGGGCTGGTTGACGTACCAGTGGATCGGGGGCGTCAGCGCCGCGGCGTTGCACGTGCAGCCGGTGAGCCCGGTGCAGAGGTTCGCCTCCATGCACCGCCAGCCGTAGTTGCGGACGGGGAAGGTCCCCGGCGCGGCGAAGAAGTCGGCGGCGGCCTGGAAGTCGATCTCCTCGCGGGCGTTCTGGCCGACGTCCCCGATGTAGAGGTCCCCCGTCAGCCGGTCGAAGCTGAAGCGGAAGGGATTGCGGAGGCCGATCGCCCATATCTCGTCCGCGCCCGCGATCCCGACGTAGGGATTGCTCGCCGGGGCGCTGTAGTTGATGGGCCCGTTGGGGTTGTCGACGTCGAGCCGGAGCATCTTCCCGAGGAGCGAGTTGATGTTCTGGGCGTTGTTGCTCGGGTCGTTGCCGCTCCCGCCGTCCCCGGTCGCCATGTAGAGATAGCCGTCGGGGCCGAACTGGACCGACCCGCCGTTGTGGTTGCTGAAGCTCGGGTGCGGGACGGCGAGGAAGACGGTCGCGCTCGCCGCGTTCGCCACATCGGGATTGGCCGCCGACACCTGGTAGCGGGCGAGGGTGAGCGCCCCGTCCGGGGTCCGCGTGTAGTAGATGAAGAAGAACCCGTTCGACGCGTAGTTCGGGTGGAAGGCCATCCCGAGGAGGCCCCGCTCGCCACCCGAGAGGATCAGGGGCGCCACGTTGAGGAACGGGGCGGCGAGGGTAACGCCGTTCTTCCGGATCCGGATCAGCCCTCCCTGCTGGACGACGAACAGCCGCTCCTGGTCCCCGGCCGGGGCGCAGACGTAGACGGGGGCGGAGAAGCCGCTCGCGAAGAGGACTCCGTCGAGCGCGGTCTGGCTGGGGGCGGGGGACGGGAGACCGAGCAGGCTCGCGAGGGCGAGCGGGATGAATCGCTTCATTCTGCTTCCTTCCGAAGGGTTGGAGGAGGTGCCCCGTCGCGACGGACCGCGGGCGTCCCGGGCGCGACGGAGTGCCGGGGAATCCTAGCCGATGGATCGGGACTCGCCATCCCCACCCTTCCATCCGCGGGATGCCCCCCCGGCCCCTCTCCCGGTTACCGGGGGGCGCGCGCGGGATAGGACACCCCCCGCGGAGCCGACCCGCCGGGCCGGAGCGCTCGCCGGGAATCCCGGGTTCGGGAGAGGGAACCGGAGGCGCGCTCGGGCCGCCCGTCGCTCGCAACCGCATGCCTACCTTGCGCTTCTCGGCGAGCCTCGCATAACATTCCTCGCTCGATGGACCAGAAGCCGGACCTCGCGCAAATCGCCCGATCGGCCATCCGGAACTCTCCGTGGCTCGTCATCGCGATCATGCTCCACATCGTGCTCATCGCCGTGATGAGCGTCGTCTACATCCACCACGTCCGGCAGAAGGAGGAGAACTCGATCACCTCCGTCGCCGTCGCCGCGCCGCGGCAGGACGCCGAGGAGATCACCGAGGTCCCCCTGGTCGTCGACCGCAAGGCGATCCCGAAGAACGAGCAGGCGGAGATCGTCGAGTACGAGCGCGACATCTTCGTCCCGCACACCGAGCCGCAGCCCGACGAGGACCTGACCCAGGAGGCGGGCGACCCCGAGTCCCTGACGAACCTCCCGACCGGGTCGGGAGGCGGGACCGGGATCGGCGTGGGGGCGGGAGGGCACGGCGGACCGACCTCTCCCTTCTCCTCCCGGAAGGCTGGGCCCGGCACCGCCCCGAGGGGGCGCGCGGCGGGGAACACCCAGGGGACCGAGAAGGCGGTCCTCGAGGGGCTGCGCTGGCTCCTGCGCCACCAGAACCCCGACGGGTCGTGGGGGGCGGACAAGCTCCACGAGCGCTGCATCCCCGAGGCCCGGTGCGTGGAGCCCAACGCGGAGCTGACCCCGTTCCACAACGAGGGGCTCACCTCCCTCGCCCTCCTCGCCTTCCTCGGCGCGGGGTACAGCAACGACTCGAAGCAGGACATCGTCGACACCGTCAAGGGGAAGCGCCACCGCCTCGGGGAGGTCGTGAAGAACGGCCTGCAGTGGCTCGCGAAGCGGCAGAAGGCCGACGGCTCCTTCTCGGCCGAGCGCACCTTCATGTACAACGAGGCCCTCGCCACGCTGGCGCTCGCCGAGGCCTACGGCCTCACCCAGAACCGCTACTGGCGCGACTTCGCGCAGAAGGGGGTCGACTTCCTCGTCGCCTCGCAGCTCGCGGCCCCGGACGGCAAGGGGCTGCGGGGCTGGCGCTACGTCCCGCGCGCCGAGGTCGAGAAGAAGCTCGCGGAGGACCCCGAGTACATCAAGCAGGACCAGCACCGCAGCGACACCTCCGTCACCGCGTGGGTCGTGATGGCCCTCAAGTCCGCCGAGTTAAGCGGCCTCAAGGTCCCTGCCGAGGCGTACGCGGGCGCGCTCGAGCACGCGAAGTACGTGTCCGTCGCCGACGGCAAGGCGGGCTACCTCGATCCGCGGTACGCGGGGCTCCCCGTGAGCGGCCGGTTCGACCACTACAAGTACCACGCCCCGGTCATGTCCGCGCTCGCCGCCGTCACGAAGATCTTCGCGGAGAAGAACCCCGACGACCCCTTCCTCGACGCGGCGGCGAAGCAGATCCTCTCCGACCTCCCCGTCGTCACGAAGGACCAGCTCTCGATCGACTACTACTACTGGTACTACGGCTCCCTCGCCCTGAACCAGCTCGACGGTCCCGACAGCCCGCGCAAGACCGGCCGGTACTGGGGCCCGTGGAACCGGGCGATGACGGAGGCGGTCCTCGGGCTCCAGGAGAAGGACGAGCGCTCCTGCAAGCGGGGCGGGTGGATCATCAGCGACCGCTGGGGACTCGTCTCCGGCGGGCCGATCTACACGACCGCGATCAACGTCCTCACCCTCGAGGTCTACTACCGCTACGAGAACGCCTTCGGAGGCGGGAAGCGCAAGTAGGTCGGCCGCCGCGAGAGCCCACCGACGCCCGATGGAACCGCGTATCGCCGCGCTCGCGCTCTTCCTCACCCCAGCGGGCGCCGCGCAGGGCGAGCCCGACCGGATCCTCGGGCGGGGGGACACGGAGTTCGCGCGGGAGCTCTACCGCGCGGGGTACGTCGACCTCGCCGACGGGCTCTGCTCCGCCATGGTGAAGGCGGGGAAGGGGACCCCCGAGCAGCTCGTCGAGGTGCGCGCCCTCTCCCTCGACCTGCGGCTCGACGAGGCGAAGGCGGAGACCGACCCGCGCAAGCGAAAGGACGCGGTCGCCTCCGTCCTCCGGGAGAAGCAGGAGTTCATCCAGGCGAACCCCGGCTCGCGCGAGGCGCAGGAGGCGCTCGAGAACCTCTCGGAGGTCTACCGGAGCCTCGGCGAGGCGCTCACGGGCCTTCTCGAGAAGGAGACCGACCCCGCGGCCGCGGCGAAGCTGCGCAAGGAGGGGGAGGAGACCTTCACCCGCGCGGCGGAGGCGCTGCGCGAGCGGATCGCGAAGCTGAAGGAGCTGCGCGACGATCCGGCGGGGGAGCTGCGCTACCTGAACGCCTACTACAGCCTCCCCCGGACCTTCTACTTCCACTCCCTCATCTACCCTCCGGGGGACATCAAGAAGGAGCGGCTCCTCGACGAGGCGGTGAACGCCTTCCGCGAGTTCGGCCTCGACTACGGGGACAGGCTCCTCAACTTCGAGGGGCTCGTCTACCAGGGCCTGTGCCACAAGCAGCTCGGGAAGCCCGAGGAGGCGCTCGCCGACTTCGACGACGCCATCCGCCTCCGGGAGATGTACGAGA
Source organism: uncultured bacterium (assembly GCA_967798035.1). GTDB lineage: Bacteria > Planctomycetota > UBA1135 > UBA1135 > JAKEFM01 > JAKEFM01. The sequence goes on along the minus strand of CBRGOK010000087.1, from coordinate 1,137 downwards.
AGGACGAGGCGGGCCGCTTCGTCATCCCTCCCGAGGCGGCGGATGTCGTCTCGGCGGCCGTCCTCCAGAAGGTGCTCCTCCTCCGCGAGCAGAAGAAAGCCGCGGAGGGGCTCGCGGCGGCGAAGGACTACCTCGCGACCCTCGCCGACGCCCTCTCGGCGAACCGGGGGCTCGCCGTCCTCGCGGCGCTGGCCGACGCCCAGCTCGAGACCGAGGATCTCGCGGGGGCGGGAGAGAGTGCCGAGCGTCTCGTCGCGGCCGACCCGAACGGCGCCTGGGGGAGGTACGGCCGCGAGTTGCAGGGCCGCCTGGTCGGCGGGAACGCCTCGGCGGGGGACGCCGGGAAGCTCCTCCGGATCGCGGAGACCCTCATCGCCGGGGGCGACGGGGAGCGCGCGCTCGACATCTGCCGGGAGGTCCTCGAGGTCTCGAAGGGGACCCCGGGGGAGGCCGACGCGGGCTCGCACGCCCTCCTCCTGGTCGGGGCGATCTACGCCGGACGCGAATGGCTCCACGAGGCCTCCGCCGCGTTCGACGCCGCGACGGAGCGCTACCCGACGGGGGCGGAGGCCCCGGAGGCGCTCTGGAGGGCCGTCCAGTCCTACCTGCGGTTGAACGAGCGGGAGAAGCGTCCGTTCTACAGGCGCCGGGTCGACGACCGGATGGCCAGACTCGCCAAGAACTACCCGACCCACCGCCGGGCCGCCCTCGCCCAGCTCATCGAGGCGCGCCAGGTGGCGGAGGAGGACCCGCTCCGGGCGGCCAGCCTGTTCGAGCGGGTGTCGCCGGGCTCGGCAGGCTACGAGGAGGCGCTCCTGGGGGCGGGGAACGGCTACCTCAAGCAGGCGCGGACCCTCCTCCAGGAGAAGAAGACGGCGGAGGCGAAGCCCCTGCTCACCCGGGCCGAGGAGCGCTTCAAGAAGGCCGCCGCCGAGGCGCAGGCCGGCGTGAACAAGACGCTCGACCCGGAGGCCCAGCGGAGCCTCTCCGGCGTCGAGTTCGCCGCGTTGAACTCCCTCTCGAGCCTCTACCTCCTCGACGAGGTCAAGAGGGAGGGGGAGGTCCTGTCCCTCCTCGAGGGCGCGGACGCGCGTTGGGCGGACGATCCGACGAAGGTGGCGGCCGTCTGGGGCCTTC